>JAJAZF010000462.1 GCA_026785875.1 Chamaesiphon sp.
CAGTCTGTTCATCTTGTCTTTGTCAATGGAATTAGATCTCGGATTCAGCTTACAAGTAGGCAAATCCTGATTTTGCAGTTCCTTGGCTCTTCTTCTCAACAATATTATTTTTTATCCTAAATAACCTGCTGAATGTAGGCTGTAGTTTAGTTCGATCGATCAATGAGTATAAAATACATAATCAATCCAGTTCGGCAATCGCACCAAGGTCGTGAGTCTGCTCGGTGCTCTTCTTGACAATAAACTTACCAAACAGTGAGTATAGAGCAGGTAAAACCAGCAGCGTGAGCGCGGTTGACGTAAATAGTCCGCCTAACACTACAACTGCTAACGGTTGTAAAATCTCTTTACCCGCACCAGAGCCAATTACTAGCGGTACCATCCCCAAAGCTGAGGCTAGAGCAGTCAGCAAAATCGCGACTAGCCGTTCCATCGAGCCTTCGACAATCACTTCTCGCAATGGAAGCCCCTCAGCTAGTCGATTGTTGTAGTTATCAACTAGCAATAGACCATTACGAGTAGCAACGCCAAACAGGGTAATAAAGCCCACCATCGAAGCAACAGAGATAATCCCCCCACTACTCGCAACAGCAATCACCCCACCGATGAGCGCAAGTGGAAGATTAATCATAATCATCAGCGTGGCGGGAATAGAATTGACAGCGAAATAGATGAGAATGGCGATCGCAATTAACGAAAATGCACCAGCTACAATTAAGGTTTGAGTGGCTTGCTCTTGGGCTTGAAATTGTCCGCCGAACTGGACGTAATAGCCGCTAGGGAGGGTAATTTCTTTGACTTTCGATCGAACATCAGCAATTACCGAACCCAAGTCTCTGCCACTCACATTAGCGGACACAATCAACAGCCGCGATACATTTTCACGATTAATCGTACTCGGCCCACTACCATATTCGACTTTAGCGACTTGTGCTAGCGGAATTTTTTGACCGCCGGGAATATCGATGAGTAAATTACCTAATACGTCTAAATTATTGCGATATTTCTCATCCAGCCAGACGACTAAATTAAATGTCTGTTGCTTTTCCAGGATTTGAGAAACAGTGCGTCCATTTAGTGCAGTTTCAATCGTTTCGGCTAAGTCGCCAATACTCAATCCATACCGTGCGGCGGCAGCTCGATCGAATTTTATTTCCACTTGTTTGACAGGGATTTGCGGTTCGAGTTGTAAGTCTACAATGCCAGAAACGCCGCTCATTGCTGCTTGGACTTGTTGCCCAATTTTGCGAAGTTCTGGTAATTCGGGACCATATATTTTAACCGCAATCGCACTTCTGACTCCTGACAAAATCTCATCCATCCGATGGGAAATAAAGCCGCCAATATTGGTTGCTACTCCAGGTAATTTGTCAAGTTCCGTTCTGAGACTAGCAATCGTTTTTTCGCGATCCTTGTCGCCCTCTTCACTGATTTGGACATCTAATTCACCAGAATTCACACCCGCCACATCCGCATCACCTTGAGCAAAACCCGCTCGAAATTGGATCGTATCAAAGCGTTTATCGTCTTTGAACGCAGACATTACCGCTAGAGCC
>JAJAZF010000463.1 GCA_026785875.1 Chamaesiphon sp.
AATCTTTTCGATCGCATATTCAGTCAGGCACTTTGAGCTTGGTAGATCTGCCGGATTTTGCCAGTCCCATCGAGCGGAGTAGGTATCGACATGGATTCCCAGCACCATTAATTGTGTGTATCGATGATAGTCCGTTTGTGTGCGATCGGTTGGAGCAAATTTTTCAGCAAGAGGGTTATCAGTTTATCAGTGTGATGGATTCGCTCAAAGCAATTCCGATCGTCATTGCCAAAAAGCCCCAGTTAATTTTTCTAGATTTGGTGATGCCCAATGCTAATGGTTATGAAATTTGTAGTCGGCTGCGAAAAATCGGCACATTTCAGCACACACCGATTGTGATTTTGACAGGTAATGATGGGGTGATCGACAGGGTTCGCGCCAAGGTTGTCGGCGCAACTGATTTTCTGACTAAACCAGTCGAATCAGAATTAGTCCTAGAAATTGCTCAAAAGTATCTCAATTCTGTACCAGCAAAGCAATTATAAATAACGCCATATAAATGACTACTAAAATGTCTACAGCATTAATTGTCGAAGATGTCCAGACCGATTTGATGATTTTAACTAGTTACTTGGAGAATCTAGGTTGGCGTGTAATAGCGGCAATGAATGGCGAAGAGGCATTGACCTATTTAAGTTCTAATAAACCAGATATTGTTTTTTTAGATGTGGTTTTACCAGGACGTAGTGGTTTTGAAATCTGTCGGGCAATCAAGTCCCAAACCGATACCCAGCAGATTCCAGTCGTGATGTGTTCGACCAAAAATACCGATATGGATCGATTTTGGGGGTTGAAACAAGGTGCAGATCTCTATTTGACAAAGCCAGTAAATCGACAGGATTTTACGACGGCGATCCAAAAATTAGTGAGTTAGAGCATCAAGGTGGATAAATTGAACTTAACCAATAGTCAAGCAGCTCGTGGTAGTCTCACTCCCAGCGCATCATCATCACCGATCGAAACTGAGCTACCGACTCAACGGCAGTTTTTGAGATTTCTACTCTCACCACATCTAACGGCATTAATTGAGATCGACGATCGTCCTATTGGCGGAGATGCTCTCAGGCAGGATGGGCAACGGCGACATCAACGCGTGACAGAGCTGGTGAATATTCAGATCGATCGAGTGGTGCCCATGCCCCATCTACCACCTGCGGTAATGGGTGTTTACAATTGGCGCGGTGAAATTTTGTGGATTGTGGATTTGGCAATGTTATTGGGTACTGTGGTAGGCACTCGGCGTTACCGCAGTCTCCAGCCGACAATTATGCTGGCTAGTACCACCAGTAATGTTAGCCCCGCCGCGATGGAGCAGGAACAAACTATCGGCTTGGTTGTGGATGAAATCGCCGAGATCGAATGGTATCAGCCAGATCTGATTCGCCCGCATCCAAATCGAGTCACTCCAGCATTATCAACATGGGTGCGGGGCGTGTGGGAATCGGCACAGGGCAATTTTTTAGTGGTGGATGGGCAAGCTATCTTCGCTCGTGCCGATTTTGATGCTGATGTCTAATTGAATTGAAATTATTTTTTTCTCTAACAATAAACTGATGAATACGCTCGACCAAAACGATCTAGCAGAAAGCGATCTTGCCACTGCAACACCATTGCTAGAACAGACTACAGATTCAGTACTGTGGGCACCTCAAGCACACCCAAATCTCACTCAACCACCAATACCAAAAGTCGCTCCTGCAAATGTAAAGCGTCAACGACAGCAACAATCGTTGCAGCGACAAATTTTTTTGATAATTCTCCCCTTGATTATCTTGCCACTAGCGTCGATCGGGTGGATCGGTGTCAGTAAGAGCGATAAACCTTCCCCACAGACGGGACAAATCGCTAACACAGCCCCATCTCAAGACAGTTGGATCGCCGATGCGATCGTCTTGCTATCATTCGGCTGGCTCAATTTAGGGGTGGCTGTTTGGGTTACACGCCGACTCACCAACTCGATCGCGCAAGTAACTGCCAAACTCAGTGAGGCTGCTAGTGGCAATCTCTCAGTCCAACTCGAATTGGGTAATACTGTTGAATTTCAACAACTTGCCGATAGCTTCAACCAATTAGTAGGTAACTTCGATCGCACTCTACAACAACAGCAATTAGCCGCACAAGCCAACAAGTTATTTGGTAAAATCGCCCTCACTGCTCAAGAATCAGTAGACAGGCTGCAAGTGTATAACACTGGGACGAACGGGATTAGGAACATCCTCAAAGTCGATCGAGTGTCGCTGCATCGTTGTAATCCAGACGGAAGTGCAGTAGTTATCGCCGAATCAGTCGCCGATGGCGATCTAACGACACTCTCAACCCCGATGGGGCAAATATATTTGACCCAAGTACCGGAGGATTTGGAACGATTTGAGCAAGGGGAGTGTATCGTCATCGACGATCTGGGGCAGATGCAGCTCAGTCCCCACCGCCAAGATTTCCTGACTAAAATTCACGCAAAATCGACGCTTCAGATCCCGATTTTAGCTGGCAAACAATTAGTGGGTTTATTATCGATCTATCAATCTCGGGTGCGCCAGTGGCAATCTTGGGAAGTATCTTTTGGGATACAAACAGCACAGCGACTTGGTTTGGCTGTCGAACAGATCGAGACTTGGACTACCCAAGCTGTCGAATTGCGGCGGACGAATATGTTAGCTCAGGCACTGCAACTAAATGAGCCAGCAGAGTTAATCCAACTGCTCGATCTAGCATTAGAAA
>JAJAZF010000464.1 GCA_026785875.1 Chamaesiphon sp.
AGTTTGATTGGGGATTTATTGCTCCATTAATTTCTCAGTATATCAGGATAAATCACCATAAAATTGACTGTTATGTTCGTGGTCTAAATTTCTACGATCGATATCTAGCTAGGAGTTAAGGGATGCTTGTCACCCCTTCAGCTCTATGACCTGTCAGAGAATATGTCAGTAAACGACCCAGAGGACTCTAAATTGACACTTCTAAGGGCTTTCGGTTGACATCAAGTTGGGGTAGACCTCAATCTGACAGATTTTGACTCTTTTTCATGGTGTTGAACTCATGACCTGAAAGTAGCTTAGAGATTGAGTTCTGGGCTTAACGTTCAATATTCTCCGCATTCTGCGTTTCCCCCATAGAAGGCAAAGGACAAAGGGCAAAGGCTTTTTTCTTTGCCCTTTTTCTTAGTCACTTTTTTCTAAATCGCTTTCTAGTATGAAAAGCCTGAAAAAGCCCCATATCATTCACCAGATAATCAAAAGCGGCAGGGCGACGAACGAGGCATCTCGTTCGCGAAGCGTCCCCTTTGGGGAATCGCTTTGACGCATTCTGAGTGGATCGAACTCAAAATCGCTCTAAATAACGAGATCGATCGGCAAATCCAAAATGGTAGTTATACAGCCTTACGACTTGAAGGATCGCAACAATTGCGACCTGCTCAAGGCAGCGCTTCGCTATCGCGATTACAGGAGATTGATTAGCATGGCAGGAGCGGAAGCGGACGCGGTGCAGTAGGGTGGCTGGATTCATGGCTAAGGAATAGCACGGCGGTACGTGGTGCGATCGATCGAAGCCATTACCACTAGTTACGAATTCGCTCGACTATCGCTCGAAGATACTCAGCATCAATTCCCCACCCGCGACGGCTTTCGCGTTCGAGACGATCGTTATCTTCGGCGACCTGGGCGATCTCTAATATTACCTCTGCCAAACCTTTCGCCCGAACACGCTTGGCTAGAGCAATTTTAAAATCTTCATCAGTCATATTCATATATCTGCTGACATTAAAGATTTACCAATACGGTTCGCCATCCCAAAAATCAGATAATTCGATCTCAAAATCTTCAAGAATTTTCTCATAAAAAGGCTCGTCGTCGCCTGTTGGGATACATGTTGAGGCACACACCACAAAAATCCTTCTCGCTCCAGCATCCGAGTCAGTTCTCTCACTCCTGCCACATTCCGCCAGAGTAGCGTTAGCACTGCCGCCATCATCAATGGCAAATTCAAGAGCCGATTTCTTAGCCCTAATTGGCGGTAGTAAAGACTTTGGTTAAATATCGCTGGTGTCAGCAGTGCCTCTAATTGAGCTTCGATGACTTCATCCGCCACCCCTGGTTGATTGTGTTTTTTGGCATGGTCGCGGTTACTTCTACGGCTGCGAGTCATGAGATCTCTATTGGCTCAAATACTTGACTAGTAACAGTTTGACATCTTTTCTTTCTCCTCTTGACAACTCTGTGCTTTTCTTAACTTGTCACTAATGGGTCTGCGGTATAAATGAGGATTGATGGCTCGGTCGTTCGGCTTTGCCGTACCGGAGGTAATCGCATCCTTGATAACCGTCTCGTCCCACTCTAAGCCCCGATCCTTCATCTCTTCCTCTATTGCCCATTTCAGCTCTTGCCATCCTTTACTCTTGGCGTGACGGACGGCGATCCATCTGACTTTCTCGATCGTTCTTCTGTTGTGCATGATTTATTTGATTAGCGCGACGCTTCGCGGTTCAATTGGTTGGTAATCTTAGAGGGTGTTTGAAAAGTCAGACAGAGGTAGGGAATTATGCTAAACGACGAACTATGATACGGATTATCGCAATATAAATCCACATCTCAGAAGTCTCTGGTAAACCCTCACAATCTCGACTCAATCGACGACACCAAGATAGCCAGCCAAAAGTACGTTCCACAACCCAACGTTTTGGCAGTAACACAAATCCTTGTTGTTCAGGTGGTCGTAAGACCACCTGAACAACCCAGTGACACATATCCTTCACCCACATCATGAACGAGTCTCCAGTAAAGCCACCATCAACACAAATTGTGTGTAGTCGTGCAATTCGCTTACCCTTTTCATGGAGTCGTTGGAGAACAATTTTGCCACACTCTCGTTCGGTCTGACTAGCTGCTGTGACGAATACGGACAAGACTAAGCCTAATGTGTCTACAGTCACGAAGCGTTTGCGTCCTTTAATCTTCTTCCCTGCATCATAACCAACTGATTGATTGAGCATTGCTGTCTTGAAAAGGTGCTCTACTTGGGGAAACCCCAAGACCGCACTTTTCGCTACTGTTTTCACGCTTTGACTATCGATGATTGCTTCACTAGGAGCTGGTTTTCGCTCTTGCTCACTTCTAACCCAATCCCTTAATTGCTCATGAATTGCAATCCATGTTCCATCTTTTCTCCAGTTCCGAAAGTAGGTATACACTGTCTGCCATCTGGGCAAGTCTCCTGGTAAGTTTCGCCATGTACAGCCACGGCTAGCGCACCTCAAACCCTATTGACAAGCGGATGGCTGTCGAGAGCGGCTATTTGAGCAAAATCTTCGCTAGGCTAAGTACGAATGCCCATCTAGCGATTACGGTTGAAGCGATGCCGACACAAGTAGAAAAGAACAAGAGCAAAACAGGAACAGTCGCAGCCAATCTAGACAGTCAAGAAATTACAAAGGAGTTCGGGGAATACTTTCAAGATATCAAAGATCCTCGAACCCAGAGAACGAGAGTACATGCACTCAAAGACATTATCACCATTGCCATCTTGGCAGTAATCGCGGGAGCTAAAGGATGGGAGGATATCGAGGAGTATGGAATTAATAAGCAGCAATGGTTGAGTACCTTCCTCGAACTACCAGCCGGAATCCCCAGCCCAGATACATTTAGAAGAGTATTCGAGAAAATAAATCCCCAAGAATTAGAGCAATGCTTTCGGCTGTGGGTGCAATCATTGATTGCACAACTAGGGGTAGAAGTAGTCGCCATTGATGGTAAAACCAACAGAGGTTCATACGACCGGGAATCTGGGGTCAAAGCTTTACACATGGTGAGTGCATGGGCAAGTGAGCATCGATTGGTATTGGGACAAACAAAAGTCAGTGCTAAGTCCAATGAAATCACGGCGATTCCGGCATTGTTGGAATTGCTAGACATTCAGGGCTGTATCATCACCATCGATGCAATGGGCACACAGAAATCGATTGCCGCAAAGATTACCGCAGCAAATGCCGATTATGTGTTGAGCCTCAAGGATAATCATCCGACACTACACCACCAAGTCAAAAGCTGGTTTGAAACAGCACAATTGCAAGGGTTTGAAGGTGTAGATGTCAGTATGAGTCAGCGGGTGGAGAAGGGACATCATCGGATTGAAAACCGCAAAGTTTACACTGTCCCTGTCTCACAACTGCCCCCACTGTATCAACAAGACCAATGGAGTGGACTACAAACAGTTGTGATGGTCGTGAGAAAGTCTCAGTATTGGAACAAGACCACTCATGAGGTGCAATTTTACATCACCAGTCTGAGCAGCGATGCCAATCGGATTGGTAGTGCGATTCGCCAACACTGGGGGATTGAAAATTCTGTTCATTGGACATTAGATGTCACCTTTGAGGAGGATAAATCTCGCATTCGTTCTCTCCACGGTCCGCAGAATTTTGCCGTGTTACGTCGTCTTGCACTTAATGCCTTAGAGGCTGTTTGAAAAGTCACAGAGTTAGTAAAAAAGCTTTCAGGGTATAAGCTGTAGATACTTAGTCACAGCACCCTGAAAGAGTAATGAGTAAAGCATACTCCAGTAACCTGACCCAATGGCAATGGGAATTAAT
>JAJAZF010000465.1 GCA_026785875.1 Chamaesiphon sp.
CCAAAGCAGTCTAGAGTAGAAAGTAGCAGGTGGAGACCATCGATCGGAGGTTGTGAATGAGTCAGCAGAATCCTTATGAGCAGCTAGGGGTAGCAGAAGATGCCACCTTTGAAGAGATTCAAGCTGCTAAACAACGTGTAATTGCCCAATTAGGTGGCGATCGACAGCTACAAGATAATATCGAATCAGCTTATGATGCGATCTTAATGGAACGGCTCAAGCTCCGTCAGCAGGGCAAAATCAAAGTGCCCGACGGGATTAGGTTTCCCGAAAAGTTAGCTACTGTTGCACCCAAATTTTCATCCCTAAGTGTTGCTAATGCTCCCAGTTGGTTGGGGGATAGTTTTGAACGCCCCAGTCAACAGCAGATTTTAACAACTGCTGGTGTCTATACAGTACTAGGGGGAGCTTCATTAGTACCAAGTATAGCAAATACGGGATTACCAACATTGCTCGCCTTAGGGGCTGGATTTAGCCTATATTTTATCAATCAAAAGCAACGTCGATTTAAACGCGCTCTCTTAGGCACTTTACTCGCTTTAATCATCGGTACTGTGGTAGCTAGTGTGCTAGTAAATACTCTACATCTACCAGTCGATCGGATTGGCATCCCAGGTGAAGTTTTTGCTGGGTTGTTGACTTTGCTCCTCCTGTGGACTGTAAGTAGTTTCACAAAATAAGTCACTACTCACATCTTGCACCAATGCGTAGATACTATTGCTGCGATAACCCAAGGGTACCCACAAGGGGCACCCCTACAGATAACTTGTAGGGGTGCCCCTTGTGGGTACCCTTATCAACTATCAGCTCTTTAACAAGCTAGCCACAGCATTAATGATTAGTTCTGGTTGGTCGATCCAAACGAAATGACTGCTATGATTAGCTAAGATCTGCTCGGAGTTGGTAGATAGTTTGAGTAAATCGAGATGGATGCGATCGCGAACTCGATCGGCTGCTGGTAGCGATAAGAATTTGATGCCTAGTAATGGTCTGAGAAAGGTTTGAGATTTAATACTAATTATCGGTAGATTGCCTAAATTATTAGCTACTTTGAGTTGTCTGCCACTAGTATCTAAATTCCACATTTCTTGTCCCATTGTTAACCAATGACGAGCAGAATAAAAAGATTTTTTTACATATTGCCGATCGATCGCTGAAAACTTTTTTAGTTCTGGCTTAATTAGCTCGAATATACCTAGAGAACCCACTAGTCTGACGATCCCCAAGGCTGCACCAATCGAGACAAAGCCAAAACTAACGGTAAAAAATGTCTTGAGCAATCCCACACTCAAAGGTAATGCTAGCATCGAATCCTCATGCAATCCATCGGTGAGAACCAACCCGAGGATGTCATCAGCATATTGATGAGCATACAAGCGCATATTATAACTACCGAAGGAATCTCCCACTAAAATATATGGTGGTGGGATATTGGCTATAGTCAATAATTCATGCAATTCATCAACAATCTGTTGACTAGTACGCGGTGCAAATGAACCCTCACTCCAGCCATAACCAGATCGATCGTAGATACAGACTCTAGTTAATTTACCAAGTTCATTAATCAATAAATAGCCTTCAACGCCACCTAAACTAGCATCAACAATAACAGTAATATCTCCCGATCCTCTGCTTTGTAAATATCTGACTTGACGATCGCGAGTCGTCAATAATTTGCCTGGAGGTGGTGGATTGCGATCGCGATAACTAGCAATCTGATGATAAATTGTCGTAGCAGCAAGCCCAACAATCTCGATCGTCTGAAGGAGTGATAAGCTATTAAACATCTGTATTGATAACTATAGATCCAGCATTATACTTATGTGGCAATGGCAAACTTGGTCGGGATTACCTTATTTAACCTGCGATCTACTCGCTGACTGGCAACATGGCTTTTTTACCCGTCAGTTTGCCCCGCGCGAACCACATCAGATCGTCCCGATTTTGGCGGCGACTGCTACTACTCACCGTCTCAAGCAGGTACATGGCAATGTCGTACTGACTCCAACCGAAATCTCTAGTACTGCGGAGGTAGAAGCAGAAACGGGTAACGCCCTAGCCGATGGGTTGTTGACAGAACAACGCCAGCAAGCTGTCTGGGTTGCTAGTGCTGATTGTAACCCGATCCTGATTGCCAATCGTCATACTGGCAATGTAGCTGCTGTACATGCTGGCTGGCGCGGTACATCCCTAAATATTGTCACGATGGCAGTAAAACGGTTATTGGCACAGGGCGGAAGTCTCGCCGATCTCATCGTCGCGATCGGTCCAGCGATCGATGGGGAAGTCTACCAAGTGACTACCCAGGTAGGATTGGAAGTATGTCGATCGATCGCTACCAAGCCCCTCTCTGGCGACATTGATGCCGATTTGACCATTTTACGAGCAATTCCCAATTCACCCCTACTCCCAGACGCACAAGCAGGGAGAGTGCGGCTAGATGTGCGTCGGGTCAATCAACTTCAACTCGAACAATTAGGCGTAGATCCGCAGCAGATATCGATCGCCCCCCACTGCACCTATCAAGAACCCGAATATTTCTTCTCCTATCGTCGTGAGAAACTCAAAAAAATTCAATGGTCGGGAATTGTCAGTACCTAAACAATTTTAGGCGAACTGGATTGTTACCCTCGATCCGCTCCGATCGACGGTGCCAACCAACACTTTTTAGATATAATAAACGAAAGCAGATTGTAAATCTCAGCGGAATGTCCCTAAAGGTAGGGCAAAACAAAGTTAATCGCCGAATTTGTTCGACTAACCAAAATATTTAAGATCCCATGTACTTATACAGTTGGCATCGATTTAGAATCTAGCAAGTAATAATGCCCAGTTGAGGGCAATAGATCGGTCGATGCTTACTCACTTTTCACTATTAGATTGCTAAGATCCTATAAATCTCACTCTCGATCGCGAGGAGCGAGATTTATAGGATCGGGAGTAATAAAAGAGGGTAAGCGGCGATCTCTAAAACCAGCCCGTTCGGCTTGAAGGCATCGCAGGTAATCGCTGCAACAAGTAAGCAATATCACTATTCCAATATCTCTACTCATGCAAAATCCCACATCAAACCAGGATATCCAAAGCCTTGAAAATAGCATGGATTCTAACATCCTTGGCGATACGAATATTAACTCATCGAAAATACTGATTACTCCGAAAGAACTCAAGGAAAAGTTACCAATATCGCCTGAGTTAGAGCAGCGAATTGCTGACTACCGCCGACAGATTCAAAAAATTCTAGACTTCCAAGACAATCGTAAATTTATTGTCGTCGGCCCATGCTCTATTCATGATGTCACAGCAGCCGAAGAATACGCACACAAATTAAAAGATTTAGCCGATCGAGTCAAGGATAAATTCCTGCTGATCATGCGAGTGTATTTTGAGAAACCCCGCACCACAGTCGGGTGGAAAGGATTGATTAACGACCCAGATATGAACGAGTCGTTTGATGTTGAAAAAGGCTTATATACTGGGAGGAACTTACTCTTAAAAATCACAGAAATTGGATTACCAACCGCCACAGAAGCTCTCGATCCAATTGTACCTCAATACTTAGACGAACTGATTTCCTGGGCGGCGATTGGTGCCCGCACTACCGAATCCCAAACCCACCGAGAAATGGCTAGTGGACTATCGATGCCTGTCGGTTTCAAGAATGGTACCGATGGCAGTGTCAAGGTAGCCTTAAACGCCCTCGAATCAGCCAAACAACCCCACAACTTTCTCGGTATCAACCGGAAAGGACAAGTCAGCGTTTTTCAAACCAGAGGTAATGCTTACGGACACATGATCTTGCGTGGTGGTGAAGGTAAACCTAACTACGATCCCGTCAGCGTTCAAGCAGCCGAAACCGAACTCAAAAAAGCTAACTTACCAGCGCGCATCGTCATCGATTGCAGTCATGGCAATTCTAATAAGGATTATCGTCTCCAACCGATCGTCTTTGAAAGCACGATCCAACAAATCATCAATGGTAATACCTCAATGGTAGGGATGATGTTAGAATCAAATCTTCACGAAGGTGGACAATCGATTCCCACAGATCTTAGTGAGTTAAAGTATGGTGTATCTGTAACTGATAAATGTATCAACTGGGCAGAAACCGAACGAATTATTCTCGCAGCATTCGATCGACTATAGATTCAATTAACTCAGATCTTGTGGTGACACAAACCCGACTTCTTGGAGAAGTCGGGTTTATTATTTAAATCCCTACTTTTCGCTATCAACACTTCGACTACGCTCAGTGCAAGCTGTCAACTATAGCAACCGCCAAGGGCGTTAGGACATATTACAATCGATTGTCGATTGCCTTGGCGGTTGGGGCGGGTTTTGTTCTGAAGTTATCGGTAAATTTCGGGCATCTCTAGCATAAACCCGCCCCTACAATCGATGTCC
>JAJAZF010000466.1 GCA_026785875.1 Chamaesiphon sp.
CTTTCATCGGGTCGATAATTCGATAGTAAAGCACAGCATTGATTTTGATCGTGACACTATCGGCAGTAACTGCTTCCTGTGGAGCGATATCAACTGTTTTTGTCCGAATATCTACTTGAACTTTTTGGTCGAGGATCGGCGTGATAAAATACAGTCCTGGTCCTTTGACTTGTTGAAAGCGTCCCAAGTGAAAAATTACTCCCCGCTCGTACTCTCGATCGACTTTAATTCCCGATTTGACAATTGCTGCGGCGACCGCTGCTGCAATCAGTAATCCAAATTCGCCCATGATTTTTAGCTAATTTAATAATTGATGATCGATCTGTCTTTAAATGATTTTGGAGCATTTTGGCGATCGTCAAGGTAAAGTTAAAGCTCGATCTCCAACCCTCTAATTACTATTCCCTATTTTCTCTACCCTCTACCCTATTTTGGGAAACTCCAAGAACACTGGGCGGGGTACCCGCCCATCAGCACTTTTCGCTGTCAACACTTCGACTACGCTCAGTGCAAGCTGTCAACTGTCAACTGAATTACCCTAACCCCCAATCCCTAACTTCCCTGCCAAATCTGGACTAAAAGGAATTATCGTCGCTACCATTACAAATAGGGCGATTAAACCTAACGCAGCGCGAGTATCGTTTGGTTCGGTAATTTCATCTAAACTAGGGCGTTCCAATCCTCGTTGGAGAAAGCCAACTAAAATCAACCAATAGAAAATCACCAGATTAGCTGGGTTAAAAAATGCTACAAAGCCTAGAATTACTAAAGTAACCAGAGTGCTGCGTTGCGCTGTTTTGCGTCCATAGATAGCCTGGACGATTCTCCCGCCATCTAGTTGTCCTGCTGGCATCAGATTGAGAGCATTAATTACCAAACCCAACCAACCGATGATTACTAGCGGATGAATCGAGAGCGAAGCTTGATGTAGTGTCGTACCGAGGATAATTTTAGCTAGACCCCCAATCAGGAGCGAACCTTGAAAAAATTGGGCAGGAATCTCTAAGCCACTACCTGGATGAGATAATAGTAGACCCCCGACCAACATCAGGAGGGAGACTAAACCGCCAGCTACTGGGCCAGCTAAAGCGATATCAAATAGGGTACTGCGATCGGGTACGATCGACTCAAATCTAGTAATCGCCCCAAATGAGCCAATTTGTCCGGTGGGGAGAAAAAATGGTAGCCCGATTTTTACGCCTCGCATTTGTCCCAAGACTTGATGTCCAATCTCATGAGCGATCAGAATTGCCCAGACACCTAATACCAGGGGCACAATTTCCCGCGCCCGCTCGGTATGCTCGTAGAAATCAAATCCCAAGAATACACCCATCGCCTCCAGACTGGTGGCAACTGTCGCGACAAACATCACTACTGCGAGAATTTGTTGTCCGACTGTCGCTGGTTGAGGATCGTTACTACTCGGCAAAACTACTACAACCGGACGATCTTCGGGATCGGGAACTAGGAACAAACGGTATTTATCGCCCACTTTACTCTGGAGTTTATCAGTCAAGCGACGATGCACATCGGTAGCATCACCCCGTAAGTTACCTTTGAAAATTGCCCCCTGTTCGTAAGCTAGGGTTTCGGTAGCATAAAAGGTATCGATGCCAAAAATGCCTTTAATACTGCTCAAATCTGCGTCGGGCATTGTCAGCATCTCCATCGCGAGTGCTAATACTGGTGTGCTTTCATTCGGGGTGAGAGACTGTTTACTTGCAGATTTAGTCTGCCGCTGGCGCACCCGCTCGGAAACAGACTCAGCAATTTTGACCGCTATTTCGGGATCTTGTGCTGCGAGTCGAACTTGACTTCCCAACCAAATATATAGCACAGTGGAAACCACCAGCAGGAGCAGGATTCCCGCTAGATTGATATACAAGCCAGCAGCAAATGCCCCAAAGCTTAACAGCCACGGAATCATTAGCACGGCTGATTGCAACCATGATAGGATACCAAATTTACCCAAGTCTCGATTCCGATAATAACCCCAACCCAAAATACCGATTGAGACGATTAGAAGAGCGATGGTTGTTGTATTTTCTGCTGTAATCATTTGTGATAACTAGATACTGGAGATAGGTTGCAATTTTAACCACCTATCTATAGCATGACAGCAATATTCAGTAGCCGCTAGTACGGATTCAATTCTCCATGATTGTTCAGATGTGACTTGTTTGAGAAGTCAAGGCTGCTATCATCACCCGATCGTACGTTAGTTGAATTTAAAATTCGATCGCACGATGTTCAACCAAGAATCCTCACTCAACGATAGACTTGCCCATCTGGCATGATCGCACCCGTGAGATTAGCACCGATCAGTCTCGCGGCGATCTTACCGCCTACCCTAATCTGTGCTCCGGTGAGATCGGCACCACTAAGATCGGCACCACTGAGATCGGCACCGATCAGAGTTGCTCCACGCAAGTCGGCATTACTCAGATTAGCTTGAAATAAATTTGCCCGAAATAAATTGGCTCTCTGAAGATTGGCACCTTGTAAATTAGTGCCATGCAAGAAGGAGTCCTTGAGTTGGGTATTACTGAGATTGGCACCACTCAAGTTTCTACCCGAAAGATCGCGCTCGTTTAGATCCGTACCACTCCAGTCTACACCGCTGAGATCTGGGCGTTGAGGGGGGGTACGAGCGGATGTATTCGTTTGTCTCGTAGCATGAGTTCTGGATGTACTTGTAGCTTGAGATTGGGGGTAGCTGTTGGTTTCAGTGGCTTGAACTGGGGTTTGTTCTGGTGGGCGACTACCCTCAGGGGGTGCGCTTGCGCGTTCGGGCGGCGGGGGATCTTGTTGATAGGTTGAGGCGCGGCGGGGCTGCTGACGTTGCGAATTTTGATATGCTGAGTCTCGTTTCGAGCTACTTGACGATCGAGTAGATTTACTACTACCGTTATTACCGCTACTACTAGATCGATCGGCTTGATACTCGCGCAATCTGTCGCGAGCATTATTGATTTCTTTAAGTTTCGCTTGGGCTTTTTCTTGCAAGCGGGGACTATCTTGAGGCAA
>JAJAZF010000467.1 GCA_026785875.1 Chamaesiphon sp.
ACCGATAGTCAGTTGCCAGGATGCTGCAAATTCAGGTACTGGTAATAGCTCATTTTTCTGTTCATAGATAGAGATCGTGCGATCTGCAAGGTAGACAAATACGAGTTCTTCTTCAGGATTCTCTTACAGAGAGGCTTCGCCAACGATTAACCATCCCATCTGGGTACCATTGCTGAGACAGTGGAGGATATTCCGCACTACTTTGGTTTGACTTTGGGCGGGGGAGAGGATCTCAATCGTCCAGTCAGGTGCGAGTGCAAAGACATTAGCGACTTTTCCGTCCTCATCACGGGGGATGCGTTCCCAAGCAAACACAGCAACATCGGGAACAATCGATCGATCGCCAAAGTTGCAGCGTAACTCAGTGTACGCCCGGGCAATGCGCGGGGATTTCAGTGCCAGGTTAATACTCGAACCGAGATCGATTTGGACTGTGCTATGTTTTCCTTGCGGCATGGGTTTTGGGATGATGAGACCATCTATAAATTCGCTAGCAGGTTTGGTTTCTGGCAGCTTGAGAAAGTCTTCGAGCGCGAGGCTCTGGGGGAGAGGCTGCGCCAACGATTTAAGTGATGTTTGAACCATTGCCGGAAGTAGTGGTAGGTTATTCATATTATCCGCCTAATCAACCGATCGAATTACTGTGAGTAGACTTTTTCGCAACTCGATCGCCACAAAGATACTCAAAACATCACACTGCCATACTGGTAAAATCAGGGCCATCACGATCTCTTCAAGACTGTTAATCATACAAAGTCCGATCGCCAGCCAGAGAGCATGACGATCGCCAAAACCAAATAGTCCAACTGTCTCAATTAATCACCCTAACCCCACCAAGAACCACTTACTGACATTTAGATCGATCGGATCGAGCAGCAATAACGGTGCGATCGTCAAGCGGAGACCGACGAGAATACTGGGGATATAGGCTTTGAGCATGGGCAGTACATCACAGATCGGTTGATGGTTGGCACATCTAGAACAGTCGTTCGACATGTCTGGTCATATCTACAGCCGCAGCTTACCCGATCGCCAAAAATCAGGTTAAAATTAAGATTGTAAAGAAAGTTTAAGACGCGCTTTCGTACCCTAGAGCGAAGCTTTAAACCAAGTAGATACATAGATGAGGATCGATCTCTTCCTCGGTCACACAGCACATCATTTCAGAGAACTGCATGAATTTACTGGAGTCAATTGCCCCATTTGATGGTTATATTACCGCCATCGCTCAAGATGTCTTGGGTTTATTGGGCATGGACGTGAAGGTACAAAATCCCGAACGTTTACCCAAATCTGGCCCCCTGCTGATTGTCTCCAATCACCGTAGCTTTCTCGACCCCTTTTTGCTGACCAGTTTTCTGAATACTCCGATCAACTTTGTTTGTCACCGCTTCATGGGCAATGTTCCGGTGTTGCGTGAGGTCTTGCAGAGCTGTGGTGGTTTCCCTCTGAGTAACGACTGGTACCCCGATCTACTACATCATTCTACCGAATTGCTCGATCGAGGCAAAATCATCGGCATCTTTCCTGAAGGTGCGGCTCCGATGCTCAACACCCCTATACCAGGTAGGGTATGTCATTTTTATCGGGGCTTTGCTCATGTAGCATTGCAAGCAGCGGTACCAAATTTACAGATTTTACCAGTAGCAATCCGATCTCAATCTGAAATCCAGTGGCCAGCCGTGCCATTAAGTATGCTTCAATACTTAGATCCTTCAGAGCCACTGTTTAAACAAGATGGCTGGCATCCAGCAGTACTGTATCAAAAAGTATCGATTCGGCTGGGTCAACCTTTTTCGCTCGCACCGTACCAGGAGCAATACCACGGTCGTCAAGCTGGTAAAGTGGTAAAAGAGTTGACCGCCACTTTATCACAACAAGTTGCTGACCTGCTCTCCGCGTAAACCATGCAGCTTTATCCCGTCAGTTTTTTTCAGCCTCGACCCGCGCAGCCGCACCTACCACTGTTTGTATTTTTTCCAGGGATGGATGGAACTGGTAAATTATTATACAAACAGATCGATAGTTTGGCAGCTAGATTTGATATCCGCTGTTTGGCGATTGCGAGTAACGATCTGACCGATTGGGCGGGTTTGGTCGATCGATCTCTCCAACTGATTGCGACCGAATTGACTCAGGGGCGAAAAGTATACTTCTGTGGTGAGTCTTTTGGGGCTTGTTTTGCGATGCAGGTAGCTGGGCAAATGAGTGCCAAAATTTGCAAATTGGTGCTGATCAATCCCGCCTCTTCATTGGTGCGATTACCTTGGTTGCTAGGTGGAAGTTCGGTGATCAGACTGCTCCCAGATGCCCTGTATCCACTCTCTGCCAGAATTTTGGTGAACTTTCTCATCGATGCCGATCGAGTTGCCGCACCTGACCGTCAGAGCTTGCTCAATGCGATGCTTTCGGTTCAGCCGCAGTCGGCGGCTTGGCGACTGGATTTGCTCCGGCATTTTCAGATCCATGCAGTCTTACCAAAAATTATTAATATTCCAGTATTGCTAATTGCTGGAGAACTCGATCGACTCTTACCATCGCTGCCAGAGGTACGCATTCTTCAAGAGCTATTGCCCAAGTCAAAAACCACGCTCTTACCCAATAGCGGTCATGCTTGCCTATTAGAAAAAGACATTTATTTAGCCGATCTACTCTGAAAAATGAGTTTCAACGTTAACTATAGCGATCCTAAATCAGATCCTTAGTATCAAATACTGGTGCGTTACGGCTTGGGCCTAACACACCCTACATCTCTGAGAAATGAGTTTCAACGTTAACTAGCAGTTTCAACTAGTAAGTAGATCGTACAACTATCTATAACATTGACAATGCCTGAAACATATCTACTGGGCTGTACCCTAAAGCCTAAAACCTAAAACCTACCCTCTACCCTCCACCCTCTAACATGCTATTTTGCGAACTGGTTTTAGAAAACTTTGGTTCTTACTTAGGTAAGAACACTATTAATTTATTACCGGATCTATCGGAAGATAGTCGCCCGATTATTCTAATCGGCGGGATGAATGGTGGGGGGAAAACGACGATTATGGATGCGATTCGGTTAGCTTTGTATGGTGCGCGCGCTCAATGTTCGACACGGGGAAGTTTGAGTTATGGGGATTTTCTCGATCAGTGTGTCAGTCGTCAAACACCATTAGTAGAAAAAGCTAGAATCGAACTAGCATTTCAGATTGCTGAGGATGGAGATTTACGAGATATTCGGATTGTCAGATATTGGGAACGCAATCCAAAAGAAGGTAAGGATACGTTAGGAATTTTGGTAAATGATTGGGCGGATAAAGCTCTGCTCAATACTTGGGATGAGTACATTGAAAATATTTTACCATTAGGTATTTCTAATCTATTTCTATTTGATGGCGAACAGGTGAAGGAATTGGCAGAGCAGGAAACTCCACCGATTGGCGTATTCGATGCTATTCAATCATTGTTAGGGTTAGAATTAGCCGAACGGCTTGCGGCAGATTTAGATGTATTAGTCAGCCGAAAACGGCGAGATGTGGCGACTAGTAAACAATTAGAAGCGATCGATGAAATCGAATCTAAATTAGAGCGACAACAGGTAGAATTAATCGCAGTACGCTCCGAATTAGATCAGCTTGAAGTAAAATTAGCAGTCGCGATCGAACAAGAAGAACAAGCCTTTGATAAATTCGTCCTGGAAGGAGGCAAAATCGCCGCTGGAGGGAAAGAATTAGAGCTAGAATCAAAAGCGATTCAAACTCAAATCGAACAACAACGTCAAGAGCTAGTTAATCTAGCAGCGGGTAGTTTACCTCTGGCATCGATCGCACCGTTACTAACTCAAGTCCAAGCTCAAGGATCGATCGAACTCCGCCATCGTCAAGGTAAAGCCGCCCTAGATTTATTAGTCGATCGCGATCGCCGATTACTCGCATATCTCCAGCAACAAGATATTTTAGCAACCCAGATTACTAATATTCAAGCCTTTCTAGAGAGTGAAAATCACAGCCTAATTCAGGAAGTTGAACTAGATCGATCGGTTTATTTGGGTGTAGATGAAGAG
>JAJAZF010000468.1 GCA_026785875.1 Chamaesiphon sp.
GATCTGAAGACAATTCAGCGGGAGATGATCAAGATTGTCAATCAGAAATTGCCAGTCGTACGCGAAGAAGTCACCAAAGCTGAAGCTGAATCTAGAATCTCTGCTCTCAACGAACCCTATAAGTTAGAAATTCTCGCTGGATTACAAGAACCGATTACCCTCTATCATCTCGGTGATAAATGGTGGGATTTGTGCGCTGGGCCGCATCTCGAAAATACTGGCGATTTGAATCCCAAAGCCTTTAAACTTGAAGCAGTGGCGGGTGCATATTGGCGCGGGGATGAAACCAAGGCGCAATTGCAACGGATCTATGGTACCGCCTGGGAGACTCCCGAACAGCTCGCCGAATACGAACGCCGCAAGGAAGAAGCATTGCGCCGCGATCATCGAAAAATCGGCAAGGAGCTAGGCTTATTTATCTTCTCAGAATTGGTCGGCCCTGGTTTGCCATTGTGGACACCCAAAGGGACAATTCTGCGGAGCACTCTAGAAGACTTCCTCAAAAAGGAACAGACTAAACGTGGATATTTACCTGTAGTCACTCCCCACATTGCCAAAACCGATCTATTTATGAAGTCGGGACACAGGCAGAAATATAAGGAAGATATGTTCCCAATTATGGCGGACAATCTCGAAGATATTGCGTCCGATACTGGCTTTGTGATGAAGCCAATGAACTGTCCGTTTCATATTCAAATCTATCAAAGCGATCTGCGTTCTTACCGAGATTTACCGATTCGTTATGCTGAATTTGGGACAGTTTATCGGTACGAACAATCCGGCGAACTTGGTGGTTTGACTCGCGTACGCGGCTTTACAGTGGATGATTCTCATTTATTTGTAACTCCCGAACAGTTAGATGAAGAATTTCTAAATGTCGTCGATTTAATCCTTTCGGTATTTGAAAAACTTCGCCTGAAAAAATTCAAAGCACGGCTAAGTTTCCGCGATCCAGCTTCTGATAAATATATCGGTACTGATGATGCTTGGAATAAAGCCGAAGGAGCGATTACCCGCGCTGTTGAAAAGCTGGGTATGGATCATTTCATCGGGATTGGTGAAGCGGCTTTTTATGGCCCTAAACTCGATTTTATCTTTAGTGATGCACTCGATCGCGAGTGGCAATTAGGCACCGTCCAAGTAGATTACAATCTCCCCGAACGGTTTGAACTAGAATACATCGACGAACACAGCAGCCGTCAACGTCCGATTATGATTCACCGTGCGCCGTTTGGCTCGCTCGAACGTCTGATCGGGATTTTGATCGAAGAATATGCTGGTGATTTCCCGCTGTGGATGGCTCCAGTCCAAATGCGATTAGTTCCTGTCGCTCAAGACTTTATGCCCTTTGCTAAGGAAGTCTGTGCTAAATTACTCGCACTCGGCGTTCGGGCTGAAGTAGATACCAGCAACGAGCGGTTAGGTAAGATGGTTCGCAACGCTGAGAAGGAGAAGATCCCCGTTGTGGGCATCGTCGGGGGTAAAGAAGTAGAGGACAACACGATTAGTATTCGCACCCGAATTGGGGGCGAATTAGGAGCCATTGGTGTCGATGAAATGGTGAAACGGATGGTGGATTCGATCGCTAATTTCAGCGATTTCTAACTTCTCAGAGGGAGACAAATTTAACTTGTCTCTCTCCAGCACTCACGATGATAGTTTCAGCCAAAGTTGGGCACAATACTAGCAATGAGATAGGTGAGTAAATGCGACTTATTGCGGCACAGTCAATTAATGCCATTATCGATGGTCTTCAGGCACAAGTAAATAGTGAGATTGGGAATAAACAACAGTTAGACAATCTCAGCTCTCTAGTTTCGATCCAAGCACTACAAGATCTAACTGCGAGACTAGCCAAGATTCGGAGCATTCTCAATATCCAACGCTATAATCTGGTATTTATCGGGCAAGTAGGCGCAGGTAAGACGACGGCAATTTGTCATCTATTGAATTTAGTCCGAGAAGTTGATGTCGAACGCACATTACGAAGTGGTAAAAAAGTCAAGATTAAGCAAACTAAAGAATTACTCTCAACTGGTGCGGGTAAAAGCACAATTTGTGAAGTAGTAATTCGTCCGGCTAAATTTACCTATGTAGAAATAGATCCATATGAATCTAGCGAACTGCAACAATTAATCGAGGAATTTGGGCTGTGGATTTGGCAAAAAGCACATCCAGCAACTGTTAAAATCCGAGTCGAAATACCGCCGGATGAGTTACTCAGAGCGATTCGGAATATTGTTGAGTTACCAGAGACGATCGTTCATGGCAAGATTGAAGATTGTGCTTTGGGATTTGCCTCGTATTTTAAGGTCGATCGCTACGATGATTTCAAGCAGGAATTAATTCAACGTGGTAAATTATCAGCAAGAACCGAAACTAACATCCGTCCCGATCGAGATCTAGATGAAAAACTATGGCTGGGTGAAGTATTTCAATCTCTGAATGTTGCTAAATTAGCTAA
>JAJAZF010000469.1 GCA_026785875.1 Chamaesiphon sp.
GCTCTGAGGGGGAAGCTTCCCCCTCAGAGCTTCGCTTCGGGTTCCCCTGATGGTCGGCTCGCCGACCAGTTGCCCAGTTGCAGTGCCCACCCGACAATACTACAATACTAAAACCTCAAGCAACGATCATGATTGACCCTGTAGACATCAAGCGCGATATTAACATCCTGATCGATCGACTGGGGAAAACCCAGCAATATCTTTGACGTTCCCGCACTGACAGCAAAAATCCAAGATTTAGAACAAGTAGCCGCCCAGCCGGAGTTTTGGGACAGCCAAAATGTAGCTCAAGCTACCATGCAGGAACTCAATGACTATAAATCGCACCTAGAGCAGTTTCGCCAGTGGCAAAGCAGTGTAGCCGATGCCCAAACCGCTCTAGAACTGATGGAAATGGAGCCAGATGAGGCTTTAGGTCAAGAAGCCAGACAGAACCTCTCTCAGGTGAGTGGAGAACTCGATCGATGGGAATTAGAACAGTTATTATCAGGTACTTATGATGCGAAGGGGGCAGTTCTCACGATCAATGCCGGGGCTGGGGGCACGGATGCCCAGGATTGGGCCGAGATGCTCTTGCGGATGTATACCCGTTGGGCGGAGGAGCGTAAATTTAAAGTCCAGCTTGCCGAAATCTCCGAAGGAGAAGAAGCTGGACTAAAATCTGTCACGCTCGAAATTGAAGGTAAATATGCCTACGGTTATCTCAGGAGTGAAAAAGGTACCCACCGCCTAGTGAGAATTTCGCCATTCAATGCCAACGACAAACGGCAAACTAGTTTTGCTGGGGTAGAAGTGATGCCACTGATCGACAACTCAGTTCAACTAGATATTCCCGATACCGATTTGGAAATCACCACTACCAGAGCGGGCGGTAAAGGTGGACAAAACGTTAACAAGGTAGAGACAGCCGTGCGGATCGTTCACAAGCCGACAGGGGTCGCTGTCCGGTGTACTCAGGAACGCAGCCAGCTTCAGAATAAAGAGAAAGCTCTGGTAATTCTCAAAGCAAAATTATTAATTATCGCGCAGGAACAAAAGACGAAAGAAATAGCCGAAATTCGCGGCGATATAGTTGATGCTGCGTGGGGTCAGCAAATCCGCAACTATGTTTTTCACCCTTATCAAATGGTGAAAGATTTGCGGACTAATGTTGAAACAACAGCAGTTGCTGATGTCATGAATGGCGAAATCGATGAGTTTATCGAAGCCTATCTTCGTCAAGAAAATCAGATGGTGAGTGGGTAATTAACCACGATGGCGATATTTTACAATTGTTGTGATTCATCAGTTACCGAAAACGTCAGAAATGTGGTTTTGACTCTTGGATAGGGAGAAGGTTCAGTCGAATGCGATTGTGGAGGTGGTTGCACTTCCTCAAGTTCTCTAGATTTTACCTCGATCGCCAATTTAGAGCAGTGGTTGACATAAGTTCTATTTGTTGGGATCGATCGAGTCTCATAGATAGAATCAAATAAACGCGCTAGAGTAGGATCGTCAATCCCAGCTATTGCGATCTAATCGCCCTCAAAGATCTCAAGCGGGTTCGATCCGAGAAAGTCTCAGAATCAACGACTCGATTAGTCCCACTCTTGCAATCGATCGAGCCAATGTTGTAATGCTCTGTCGATCTGTTCCTTGCGCCGCTCGAAATTGGCAGCGAGGGTAATAATCAGCACCCCAGCCAATAATCCGATCGCCCACTTCGTAATTGAGTACTCGGCAATGAGGATCAGTAACTGATAAGCATTGGTCAACACAAACGTAATTGTTCCTACATATAACCACGCTCGGACTCGCAGCAGCAAGCCGATAATGGCGATCGCCAGTCCCAGCCCGATTGGTAGCCACGGTTGATGCCAAATTAGTGCGGTGAGTGCGATCGTGCCACTACCGAGCAGCCGTCCATAGTGACGCTGCTGCTGCGAAGCTTGCCAATGAGGGTCCCATTGCACCGCGGCTAAAATCGATAAACCTAGCAGAGTCGCATACCACAGCGGACTTGTTAACTGATATTGAAATAGCAGCCGCATCCCCGCCCAGTTGATAAATACTAGACTCAGATAAGCCCAGCTAAACTGCCGTTGTCGTTTAGCTACCCCCGCATAAAAAACTGCTAGAACTACCAAATTGAGCAGCGAAATCCGATCCCACTCAAATACTACCCGCGATAATGGCAATACCAATGCTACCAGTCGCCAGGGTCGATCGTGCCACCCCCATTGTCTCCAAGGAGCCAGTAATATCAGTAAACCGACCAGACAAGAGAGTAAAATCAGACCATTATCGACTATCCCTAGATTCTGGAAGATCGATCGAGCGTAGACTCCGACTCCCAACAGCTCCGCCAAACCCAAATAGATCCACCAATCACCACCCTCCCGATCTCGTGCTTGAATCAAGGCATATCCGCCCAGTAGCACACTGATAAATAGATGGAGTAGCGTTAACTGTGGCATCGGCACAGCAGGCATTGTCGCTGCTGCTACCTTCCAGGTGCTAGCTACCGCCCAATGAATGTGAGCGACGTTTTTTAAGTCTCGGAGTGGGAAACCCCACCACAGAGTGACACCTTGCCGCGATTGCCACCACACGCCCAGACGATATCCCAGTGCCAGTACTGCTGTGACTAAACCATAAATAGTCATAGCATCGGCAATATTACCGCCTGGGGGAGCTTGAAGGATCTCATAGGTGACTAGCTCGTAGCAGCCTAGAGTTACAAATAGCATTCCGCCAAAACCGAGCGACTTATCAATTAAACGCCGACTGACTAATACGCCAACTACTCCTCCCGCGATCGTTAGCAATCCAGTATAAGCGTTGAAAAATGGCAGTCGCAGTAGTAATCCCCAACCAGCTACTAGACAAGGTAATAGTTTTAATTGTTGTTGTTTTTGTCGTTGGTGCCGTCGCTCTGGAGCGGTAGCCGTTGGATCGATCGCACGATATATCCACACCCACAGGGGAAAAGCCAGCAGCACATTCACTGTCGCCAGGAGTAAGGTAGTGCCGCCGAGTAAATGAACTAGGGCAGATAGGGCAATCTGTAGTGCCCAGCTCACACCCCCAAACCATGTCCACGCTGGAATTGACGATCGCCACCGTTGCCTGAAGACTATTGCTGCTGCCAAAATTCCGGTGGATAACAATGTTGCGAAATAGCTACTTTGAAACCACTGTGTAGATCCAGTCTCTAAAGCACTCTGAAGGCTGCTGAATCCTAGTGAATTTATAGAAATAGGAATTTTATCTGCTACCCAGTTTAGATCGTTGTGGAGGTACTTTATCGACTCGATCGACAGTCCCAGTACCGCAAGGCCGATCGCCCATCGATCGCTCGCCAGCGCATAGATTTGAGGTAGTTTTCTACTGACGAACCACAGACTGCTAACAGTGAGTGCGCCGATGACGATCCAGTAACTAGGATAAATATTACCTACCAATAAATTAACCCCCAGTCCCAGTCCAAATCCAATCTGGATCGCTGCTGCCGCAAGTTGTTGTATTCGTTTGACGAGGGGAAACATCAGCCCCACAGCCGCAACTAGGAGCAGCGTTCGCCATTGAGGTTGGTATATTGTTAAACATATTCCTGCTCCTAATCCAGCGATCGCATACCAAGCTGCGGGGGTTTGTCTAGCGATCTGCCAAGGTTGTGCTGGTGGCTGACAAATGGCAACATAGGTCAAAGCTACGGGCACGATCGTCCACCAAATCAGCCAGATCGATTTAGCTGCGGGGAAAGTCGCTAACATCGCCAAACACGCATCAGCGGCGATCGCGAGCACCAAGCCGAGATCCCAACTACTACGTTGCCAGCCGTCCCATTCACGCCTGACGGGCTGGGCACAGAGCCACAGTTCGATCGCCGCTAATCCGCTCAGAGCGATCGATATCACTGTCAAATCTAGGACTGAGGAAGTATTCACACTAGAGACACTGAAAAAATTACTCGCGATCGAGATCCACCAATCCCAACGATAGAATAGAGCCGCACATATCGTCGCCAAGCCACTGATGTGAGTCAGGTAAATATAGCTAGTCCGCACTGGCAAGTAACGCAGCGTCAAGTGCGCCAAAATGGCTGTAGATGTCAATAGGTCGATGAGCAGACTCAGGGGGTTAGCAAGATTGACGATCGCTAGTAATGCCCCAGTCCACAAGATGAGGGACTCACCCGTACGCGAAAGGGAATCCCATTTTTTCTGCCAGAACCAAGCTGTCAGCCACACCCAGAGGAGTAAGTAGGGGACAATCAGGAGTGAGCCAGCAATAAAATAGTTCTGCCCGAATAGTAGGATGAGAATGGGTAAAATCTTGGCAAATATCGCCCCAGTAGACAGAGGTGCCCAGAGAAAACTACTGAGAATATAGGTTTGCAGTCCGACAAAGAAGAGAACCACTACCTCTCGATTTTGGCGATTTGCTTGGAGGCGTTGCCAAATCCACACTAATACCAGACAACTGACGGATACTGCTTGCCAAGA
>JAJAZF010000470.1 GCA_026785875.1 Chamaesiphon sp.
AGACAACCTCATACGAAGCGATAACTTCAGATTGAGGCTCACTCTCGATGCTAATATTTAATGATTCATCACACTCGATCGTGTTTTTTTGGATCGATAGTGGAAGAAGTAGCCGTAGGGTGGGCAGATGCCCACAGACAAACTTATCCGAAGCGATAACTTAGGATTGATCTTCAATCTTGATGCTAAGATTTTATGCTTTACCACACTCGATCCTGATTATTTCGATCGATCGATTTTGCTGTTACACTCGATCGACTTATGCGTTCAATTGTAATAGCTGAAATTGGTTTATGTTCGATCGCCCTTTGTACGCTCCGCGAATGACAATTTTAACTGATCCTGACGCTCGATCGATCTTGCGATTGATGACTTGTTGGCATCGCCTACCGAAGGTAATCGCTATAGTTTGGATCGATCGTTATTTATTGACTCGATCGAAATACTAAACCACAGATAATCGATCGAGTGATGTTGAGAATCGATTGCGATCGGATCGCTCGTAATAACTTGATTCGATGGGAGCTTTATTATTCGATCGCTTGTTTTGTCGAGCGTGCGCTCGCTTAACTATCTTATAATTGCGCTCGGAGAACTTGTAATTGCTCGATCGATACTATCGTAAACTTAGCTCATCAGAGATGAGATCTAAGATCTAATTTCATGAGTCGCCATCGAGCGTTCCAAAACTCGATCGGATTCGATAAAAGTGGGTTGAGGATCGATCTCATATTCACGCATGAGCAGACCTAATAGCTTAACCAACGTCTTTTCTTCAGGACTAAGTTGTCCTTTTTTGAGTAGATCTACAATTGCCAATCGATAAAACCGATTATCTTCAATTTCTAGCTGTTCGCGTCCAAGGTCATCGGGAATTTCTGTAGTATCTTGACCCATCGACTGCGCTAGAGTTTTGAGACTAACATTTAGCTCTCGTGCTAACATCACAGCATTATCAAACTTAGGCACAGACCGACCAGACTCCCAAGCTTGATAAGCATTGTAATTGACCCCAACCCGCTGACTAATTTCTTTTTGACTGTAATTAGCCAATTCGCGTAAAGCCTTCAATGTAACTACTCGTCGGTCATCCTGTTCGCTCGTCATCTCACTATTATTTAGTTTAGTATGTTGACTTATCGATATATGCAAGGTAGACTATGCTTAGTAGTTCCTGAGAACTCACGCTATTCCACTAGCCGTCCTCACTTAAAGTATAGCCACAGATGCCCATCGTTGCCGATGATCTCTGTTGAAATCATCAATCTTTAAATATTAAAAGCGACTAATCTAGTTTCCTCTATAGGGGGTGTTTACTATGCAGAAAATTATTGATAATGATGAACTACTAGATTTTAGCCTAGAGAATCTAGTAGTAGAATTTCAGCTCGATGTCTCATACCTTTGTCCTAGTGAAATCGAGAAGGCTGAGTATGAATTATTAGCAAATCAGTATGCCTACATTAAGTTTGGGCTAATTTTAGAGAAATTCCGCAATCAAAGTTGGTGGAAACGTTGCCATGAGAAGTTTAGAGATTTTAAAGATTTTTGTAAGCAGAAGGTTAATTTGAGTCGGTGGCAAGTTGTCAATGCCATCAAATCGGCGAATGTGGCGATTCGATTGGTGTTTCTGGGGTTCTCAAATCTGCCGCGTAATGCGTCCCAAGCTCTAGCGATGGCAGATCTATCATTAGAAGGATTAGGGGAGGTGTGGGGTAATATTACCCAGAATCTAGCACAGCATCAGATTACTACTGACGTAATTAAACGGGAAATTAATCCTGATGCAGTATCACTAGCATCGACGATTAGAATTCCGACGGCTCTATTGGGCAGGTTGCGGGAGCAAGCGCATGATGTGGGTTTGACGCTGAATCAGTATTTAGAGCAATTGGCTGATGCACAATCTCCAGATGGTAGTCGGGAAGTTGAAATCGAGCCGCCAACCGATGAGGAGATCGCCTGTATAGATCGATTGGAGTGGAAGTCAGGCGATTGCAAGCCGTCTTCTGACAAACTAAAATCTGAAGCTATACTAGATCGAATCGACTTAACAATCGGAGCAAAAAGCGATCCAGGGGAAGTAATAGCGATTATCTCCACAAGCTAGATCGAGCGACAACAATAATCGTTTCACCACAACCAAACCTGTGCGGAGCAAAAACTTCGGCTTTTTCTCGATATCGGAAGAGTTAGATGATTTGAGTGATGGTTATTTGGAGCGATCGGATCAAAGAATGTTCGATCGATTAATGTTTATAATAACTCAATCACTATTTACAACCGATCTATAAAAATTAGATCGATCGCATCTGTTCTGCTACTCGATCGAGCGATAATCATTTCACATTTGCTCGATTCAAATTCACTCGATCGTATTGATAATTTAAAGCTGTTTCTAGGATAGATCCACATCCAACCAAAGCACCAAATCACTCACCCGATCGACATCCAACAATGGCTCATCCAATTAGCTTAACGCCCTCTCCCTTTCCGATCCCGAACTGACGTTAAATACCACCAAACCACTCATAACCTTGTTCTTCCCAATAGCCTTTACCACCTTTGGGAATTTGACTAGCAAAGGTAACTTTTGTCACCCATTTAGATAGTTTGTAGCCTAATTTAATCGGCGTGGCTAAACGTAATGGTGCGCCATTTTCGGCAGGTAGAGGTTGTCCATTTAGGCGATTGGCAAGCAGGGTTTGAGGATGTAAAGCCGAGGCGAGATCCCAACTTTCAGTATATTTATCTGCTGACTCAAATAAGACATATCTGGCACTAGCTTTTGGTTGTACCATTGTGGCTAGATCGCGCAATCTAAAACCACCCCATTGAACGATCGCCGCCCAACCTTCGACGCAAACATGTTGCATGATGATTGATGTCTGGGGAAGTTGTGTTAATGCCTTTAAGTTCAGTTGCATCGGAAATTTTACTTCGCCATCAATAGTCAATCGATACTCATCGGGGTCGATTTTAGGGGTAATATCGTAGGTATTCAGGAGCAGAGCTTTGGGATCGATCGCACTTTTAGGAAACTCAGGAATAAGCTTTTGGGGTTTGACGAGCAATTCTCCAAATGATTGATTCAATGGTTCTGATAGCTCGCCTACTCTAGCCGTAAATTCATCACTACAACTACCAAGTAGATAACCCATACCGGACATACCCAGGAGTTGAATTACTTGTCGGCGATTGAGATGAGGGGGAAGTTTAAGATGATTCATAAAGATTTAAATAGTAGAGGGAGTTAGATCTCGATCAATCTAAATTTATCAGGGTTGGAACATCGATCGAGTTAATCTCAATCCACCAGCCCTAATACCCATGATGGTATGAACTAAAACAAATAATAAGGAAATTGGTACCGTCAAAAAATGGATCGTGCGTAGAGTCTGCCAATTGATAAATAGCCCAGATAACCAATGAAATTGGGCAGGTTTGTACATTGCCAATCCTGAAAAGATTGCTAGTATCAGCACGGGGATAATTCCTGTATATATCAAGCGATGCCAAGAATATATCCGTCGTTTAGGATTTTTCCCAACTTGTAACGCCTTGAGGTCTTGTTCGGAAAAAAACTTTCTTTTCCATCGCTGAGTGAGCAAGATATAGATCCCATAAATCAGTAATGTCAAAGCAAATACCCACATTGTCGTAAAGTGCCAACTTCTACCGCCAGCCAACCAACCACCTAAAGTCACCCACTGCGGAAATGACCAACCACTTTTCCCACCAAATACTGGCGTGGCGTTATAAATTTGTAAGCCACTACCAATCATGATAAATAGACTGATAATAATTAAACAGTGAAGAATTTTAACAAAATTCGGTTGTGAGGGGACGGGTGGAGATTTTCTAGGTTGTTTATTCATGGTAAATATCGCTCGTTTGGTGTTGCTAAATTAATCTAAGTTTTTAGATCGATCTCCTTTGTTCGATTGGGGAAATTTGGGGAAACAAAGGAGCCAGTCATAGTTGGATTTTGACATCCCAACCTAGTAGAATAGGGATCGGATCGAACCAACAATAGTCTAGATACCTTTCGAGCAGAAAAAGTTCAGACTCATCGGGTAAAATTTGAAGAGCGCACCCTTTCATCGATATTTGGAACGAGCTTGCGGGTAAGAGAATTGTCTTGCTGCAACGCCTGGACGATCGACTCAGCCGCAGAGGCTGGGACTAAATTGAGCTGTAGTGAGCCGATTGCCGTCACTGCTGAATTATTCGCTCTAGTAAGGTTAGTCCGCCCGATCGATTTGGCATAAGCAGCACTGAGATAAGTTTTATACTCACTCCGGTTGGCTAAATGGGTTTGAAAAAAAGCCGTACTGAGTGCCTGAGCATAGAGCTTTGCCTGTGCTGGATCTGGGCCGATTAAACTATCGGAAATTGGCACAACACCATCGCTGTTAGAGATAGCTTGAGTCGAAAAGTGCGTTCCCTTATCTATAATAGCCAGATACTTATCGGGTGTTTGCAACCAAGTAAACGGATAAATTTGTTCTGGTACCACTGGGGTAACAATATCATCGCTACCGCCCATCAAGAAGACTGGTACGCGAATTTGACTCATACCTTGCTGACCAAAAATCGTACTATTCAGGGGACTAATCGCAAAGATCGCTTTAACGCGGGGATCTTTGAGGGCATAGGGTTGGGGTTTTAGTTCGTTGGCACGGCATTGGAGCAGAAGGGATAGATTCACGGATCGATTAGGATTGCAATCACGCTTGAGCCGATCGAAATTGAGTTGAGCACCAGCCAAAGCTAGCACCGTATAGCCGCCGAGCGAATGTCCGACTAGTCCCACCTGCTGGACATCGATTTGACGGAGGGTAGGATCGGATTGTGCCAGACGTTCCAACTCATCTAAGAGGAAAGATACATCGCGGGGACGTTCGAGCAGTTCAGTTGCCTTTGGAGCTGGAGCCAGCCCTGAGAAATACTTCCGAAAGCGATTTGCATCCCCGCCGACATGCTCTAGAGTAGCAACTGCAAACCCATACGAAGCTAAATGTTGGGCTAAATAAGCATAGGTAGTGCGATCTTCGGCGACACCGTGAGAGATCACGATGACTGGTACCCGACTGGAAGTTGCTTGGGGTAGATAGAGATCCCCTGGTACCATCCGTTGACGCGATCGATCCAGCCACGCAAATTGACGTTTTTGCCAGCGGAATGTCCCCGCACGGCGGAGATCCAGTCGGTTGGAAAAGTCAGTTGTGGAAGTTGCCGCTTCAGCATTGGCAATCCGATTGAATGCGAGGAGCGTACTATCTCGGCGTTTGAACAATTCTGTCAGCTCGTTATAGGTTGTAAATACTTCAGCCAGATTGAGATTAATTTGGCGACTGGGAAACAGCCGCAAGACATTAAGTGCGGTTAAGCCTTGTTTTTTGTCGCCAGCAGCCCGAATCAGTGCCAATCGTAGCGATTTCATCCCATTCTGCCGTCCATCTGTCTGAATCGACTCTCCCACCCGTTCCAATAGCTTTTCTACCAGCGGTGCGTGAGTAAACTGCGACACATATTCGGTGCTAAAGTTAAATCGCTGCTTCAATGACTGTCGCCACTGTTGTAGTTGTGCGGGTGGAGTTTGTTTGGCTAAATCGGCATACTCCGCAGGAATTTTACCCTCCTGGGCAAATGCTTCGAGATCTCGAACCGAAACTGAGAAGTCTTTAAATGGGGCGAAATATCCGGTAATTCGCTCGGCAGTGCGTCCGGGTAAAGGGACAGCCAGAGTAACCAAAGTCGCGATCGTCAAGGCTTCGATCCAAAGAAATTTAGTGAAACTGCGTAACATAAAATTGGCTGAGGATAGATATACATCCATGTATATCAGTCTTAACACAGCTCGATCTGGCTCGATAAGGCTAGATCGGATGATTGTTGGAGATCGCCACCCAAAAACTTGAAAATTCACTACCCAATGCTGACTCCGAATGACAGGTAATTATTTAGGTACGCGATTGCGGTATCGGCATTCCCCACAGACGATCGAGGGGCGCATTTTTGAACGCTTCGATCGCGTAGATATCCAAGATTCTGGCGCACAACGTAGTTGTTTGGTTTTAGATCGAGATCGTCAATTAGAAATCGCCACAATTAAATGACGATCGAGCTTGGTGGTGGTGTAATTCCCAAGCTAATTCCCCAAGTTTCTACACGATCTAAAGTATGCTGAGATAAAGGATAGAAGCGAACATTATCTTCAGCTAAATTTAGTCGAGATTTGAGTTTTTGTTGAAGTTCTTGGTATTTGGCGATCGGTAGGACGCATTCAAACACGCTATATTGTACCCGTCGTCCGTAACCTTTGAGTAGCTTGGCGATTTTGGTGCAGCGTTTATCGCAAGTGATATCGTAAACGACAATATACAGCAGGTGATTCTACAATACTCGATCGTCAAAACTCAATATCGCATTGACGGTATCTGCCTGGCGGACGATGCGATCGAGTGGTATCAAAGTCAGGATTGCTGATACATTTCCCCAATCCTGAAAAGTAATATTTCGCGCCGATACCTTCAAATTCAAGCAATTTTTCGAGCGCATCAGCCTCGCTTATTTTACTAGCTAATTTTCCAATTTTATCGACTGCCAGTGCCAGTTTTTCATCATGCAATCGACGATTTTGGCGTTGTAGAATCGTCCGACTATTGAGTAGTTTTGCTTTGACTATTTATCGAGCGGCGATGAGTGCATCGGCTGGCTTTAGTTGTTGTTGAAGTTGATGGAGGTGGCGAAGATCGCGAGATATGGGATAAGTTTTGCCATAATAGTAACCCGCTTGAGATAGATATGCGATTGGGATATTGCGTTTGAGACAAGCTTTGATAGTTTGGGTGGTAATTTGAGAGTTACCAAAGACTAAAATAATTAGGGCTTTTCATTAGTTATTTGACTGGTTTTAACGAGGTAAATCTAAATATTTTTGCTCTATAAAAATAAGCGATACCCCTTTGATTAGAAGCGATCGCTTGTTTTTATATTTCCGATCGCGTAGGTTCTCCAGTGAAGGGGAAGAATCCCAATCGCGTCGCGATTACCCCAACAGGCTATTGAGTGTGCGATCGGAATAGGGATCTTGAGTGCCGACAAAACAAAGAATGATACTGGACATAATTTGGGACTGATTAGTTTGGGCAAGCTATAATAATTTCATCACTCAGATATCTTTCAGAGGTGAATATATGTTAACAGTTATCAATACAGGTGAAGAGAGAACCTTTCTCCAAAATATCAGTTGGCAGCTCTACGAGAATCTCCTTACCGAAATCGGCGATGACGGGAAAGCGCGACTGAGCTACTACCAGGGAAATTTAGAATTTATGACTCCGCTACCAGTGCATGAAAATTATAATCGTCAGATCGATCGAATAATCATCGTCATAGCAGAAGAACTCGATCTCAACCATAATGTATTTGGATCGATGACGATTAAGCGTCCAGATCTCGCAGCAGGGAAAGAACCAGACTCCTGTTACTATTTTGCAAACGAATCAGCAGTGCGCGGCAAAACCAAACTAGATTTCACCCAAGATCCACCACCAGATTTGGCAATAGAAATCGATATTACCAGCAGTTCGCTCAACCAACTCGCTCTATATGCCACGTTAGGGGTTGGGGAATTGTGGCGATATGATGGCGCAGAATTAATATTTTATCAGTTGCAATCGGCTAAATATGTAGTAGTAGATCGAAGTCCGATATTCCCGATGTTAGATCCAGTTAGAGTGCTAGAGTTTCTATCAGAGTGTCAAACAGATGGCGTAAATCAGGCGGTGAAGAATTTGCGTAAGTGGGTTCAAGCACAGTTCTAACTGAAAGATTAGATTGGGTTTTTTCCAAAGAGATGAACGGCACCAGGAATCTTAGTTAAATTAATTGATAATTGATAATTGCGGATGCAATCACGCGGAGGTTTCCTCCGTGCTGGGCGGGTCTCCCGCCTAGCAATGTGTTGCACCAAGCAGATAATTGATAATTGGGTTTTTAAGATGGGGATTTAGACCTGCTAGGCGGGTCCCCCGAAGCGACGTTTCGGGGAGAAGCTGGTTGGGTTGCCAACCCAACCACCCCCTAGAGCTTCGCGCCCCAGCACCTTAAAAACACTCCACCTAAACGGTGGGGGATTTAAACCCCTGCTCTTTGTTAAATCTGCGAGAAATTGCGATCGAAGATTTACCATTCCCCATAAATATACAAACCATTTCCTGACATTGAGGATTGGATGGCGATCCATTTATCCGCTTGATACTTACCCAGGAACAATTACTCTTAGGATGGTCGCGGTCTTTGATATTACCACCAACGTCAGGTTTGCTTTTGTAGCGATAGAAGTCTTGCTCGTTGTCGTTGGCGTAATACCGTAGGCATAGCCTCTTTGCTAGGGCAAATGCTACGCGTTGGCAACGTCTGCACTTTGCGCTTACGGAACGAAAATCGTCCAAAAAAGATGACTCACAGGGATTTCTGGCGTTATCATTGCTATTTAACGATTTTTTAGGAGCATTTTGATGAGTTTGAATCCTGTGGTTGCTCCAACGATTCATCTAGTCAAGTGCCAGCACCTGAAGGATGAGCCGATTGGCTGCATCCGTCCAAGCGCGGGTAGCGCAAATCAAAACCAACATCAATACGCTCGATCGCATACAATGACAGTTGACCCACCCAGTTCGCGGCAGATTTCCGCTAAAATTGGGTGGGAATTCCATTGTTGACAACAGCAGCT
>JAJAZF010000471.1 GCA_026785875.1 Chamaesiphon sp.
ACTTTTAAATACACTACTTGACCAAAAATAGATAAATCTCTGACTAAAACTGAGCGAGTTTGGTGGATTTGAGATATGTATTGACTGCAATTAGGACAATTAATTCCAGCATTAACTAATTGTAATTTCACAACTATGGCATCTAATGTACTCCCATAGCTATCAGCAACAACATTCGGTAAATTCAATAAAGTATCTAGATGAAAATCCATATGTGGGAAGGGGCTAAAATTCCGCTATCGCTACATTTTACCCTATTTTCCCCATACTAGCGGGAGAGCCGATCTCTTCAATACTACCCCTTGACCATAGCATTTATGCTCTTTGCCTTGAGGTCATCTTCGGCCGCCTTGGTAGCACGCTTCGCACTCACCAAGAATCCATACTCAAAAAGTCTAGTTACTAGCCGTGCTTAATATAACTGGGAATAGACAGTTAAACTTACCAAAATCATCGCCAATATATACGATCGAGAGTCAACAGATCGAACGACAGGGATCGAAAAATGTTGCTGACGTGTTGAAAAATCTCCCTGGCTTTGCCATTAATGATGTCGGGTATGGGGCAGACATTCACACCGGAACTTACTATCGCGGGGCATCAACCAACCAATTTATTATCCTGCTCAATGGTCGGCCGATCGGGACGAATATTAATACTTATCACGGTGCTACGGATCTCAATAGTATTCCAGTCGGTGAGATCGATCGGATTGAATTATCCAGCGGTGCGAGTAATATCATCTATGGTTCCGAAGCTTTTGGTGGCGTAGTAAATATCATTACCAAGGTTTATAATGGCAGTCCACAAACTAATTTATCAGCGGAATTAGGTTCTTATGGTCGGCAGAATTATCGCGGTAGTTATACTGGGGGCGATCGTAAATTAAACTATCGGATCGGTGTTGAAAAGTATCGCATCGATAATAATTATCGCGTTCCTGTCGGTGCAGCAAACCGCGATCCAGTTACTGGAAATCTGAGCAATGCCGATACCGATAAGATTAGTTACTCTAGTAATATTTCTGCGGCAATTAACGATCGTAACCAACTCGATTTTGATGTTGCTAAAATTGCTAGTCGGCGAGGTTTAGTTTATTTTGGATTTCCCTTACAACGGGACAGGTTAAACCACGACGCGCTCAATTTAGGATTGAATTGGCGATCTCAATTAGCCGACGACCAAAGCTCGATCCTCAATACTACTCTCAGTTATAATCAAGATTATTTTGAAACATTTGGACCTAGTGGTGCAAATAGTCGTACGGGTAAACTCGATAGTCAAGCGATAACTGGGAAAGTAGATCATACATGGAAAACCAGTTCGACTAATACCCTACGCTGGGGCGGCGAACTCCAAAATCGTCAACTCAATGGATCATCAGTTAGCACAGTTCCCGCTCGAATTGCGTTTAATGATGTCGAAAATCGTAACGTCTTTAATACTGCCCTATTCGCCGTCGATACTTGGAAAATTACCGATAAAATCGCGGTAGATTTAGGCTTCCGTCAAAATTTCAACAGTCAATTTGGGAGTTATATCAATCCCAGTATCGGCTCTCGCTGGGAGATTTCCCCCAATATCGCCCTCCGTGCATCGGCAACTGGCGCACAACGCAATCCTGGGCTAGACCAATTATATCTCTACGATACCGTACATGGCTGGTTCCCCAATCCCAACCTCAAACCAGAAACAGGTACGACTTGGACGGCTGGAGTCGATCTCGCCTTTAGTTCCACATCTACAGGTACAATTACCTACTTTGGGAGTAGTATCGACAATCGCCTAGCCACCCAAGCAATTAGCCCAACTGTCACTCAATGGGCGAATATCGGACAGGTTGCTACCAATGGCTTGGAAATTGGCTTCAAACAACAACTCAGCCCCCAATGGTCTGCATTTGTCAACTACACTTATACTGATGCCAAAATCCAAACAGGTGCAGAACGAGGCTTACAACTGTCTTTCGTGCCCTATTCTGTCGCTCAACTGGGAGTCGGTTATGCAAATCAGGGCTGGGAAGTCAATCTCTCAACTAACTATAATAGTGGCACCCGTCGCACTTTCTTTAATAATCCAGGTCAAACCAGCACCGACTTTATCCCATCTTTCCTAAATTTGGATCTGGGCGCACGCATACCTGTGAGTGAGAATGTGGGAGTCAATCTGTATATCGAGAACCTTGCTGATGTCCAGTACGAAAAAGTAAATCGGATTTATAGCCCAGGTAGAACTTTTAGGGCTGGTGTTTCGGCTAATTTTTAGAGAGTCTCAATAAGTTAGGATGGGATCTATTGGCTTTACGGTAGAC
>JAJAZF010000472.1 GCA_026785875.1 Chamaesiphon sp.
AATAAAGGGCATAATGGTCTATGGACAAAACAATTTTCTCAGACATCAATATTTCGCAGTTGCCTTAGCTAGCGATCGGATCGGAAAATTTGCACCCAATGGCTTACAGTCTAAAGGCAACCATCGATAATTGTTTGTTGCCAAGCTAAATCATCTTAATAAAATCTTACAGTCCGATCGATCCGGTTTGGCGAGATCGATCGTGTAGTCTAAAAACGAGATCGATAAATCGTCACCACATCGAAATATCTTTCCGTTTAAATCTATTCACCCATCTAGATCCCCTTCAATCGTTTTTATGGATTACGAACAGCCTCAACCAGAATCTGAAACTGAAACTACTCCAGCATCTGAAACTAATTCCGAGCAACACCATCAGCAGCAAACTGATGGTAACAGCTCTATTCCAGCACCCAAAGCCGAAAATCCCTGGATCGAAACCCTCAAAACAATTGGATTGAGTGCTGTCTTGGCGTTTGGGATTCGGAGTTTTGTGGCGGAGGCTCGTTATATTCCTTCTGGTTCGATGCTCCCGACGTTGCACATTAACGATCGACTGATTATCGATAAAATTAGTTATCGCTTTTCCAACCCCGTCCGTGGTGACATCGTTGTCTTCAATCCTACCGCTCAATTAGAAAAAGAAAAGTTCAAGGATGCTTTTATCAAACGGGTAATCGGCTTACCTGGCGATCGGATCGATGTCAAAGACGGTAAAGTTTATATCAATGGCAAAGTCTTGACTGAAAAGTATCTCGATGAAGCTCCCGCGTACAACTGGAGTAGTACTGCATTGACTCCCGATGGCATCGTACCTGAAGGTCATTATTTAGTATTGGGTGACAACCGCAACAATAGCTATGACAGTCACTACTGGGGCTTTGTACCTAAAGATAAAATTGTCGGCAAGGCTACGATCAGATTTTGGCCGATCGATCGTGTCGGTGGGATCGATCCGTAACCTGATTATAGCTAAATTAGTCGATCGTTATTAAATTAAACTTTCAGAGCCGCTCGTCAAATCTAGTTCTAAAACTCCCGTATTTAATCCAATATTGTTTGACTTGATGATGGGGAGTATGTAGACTAGCTGTGGCTTGATAGAGGATCACTTGACATCGATCGCCGATCCAAATTTTGCCGATCGATTCGACCGAAATCAATGTCCCACCCAATGCTTCAATACAATCGGTAAATCGCTCGATCGTACTATAGTCTACTGTCTCAAACACAAATAAGTTGCCCGAAGAAATCAAGTGTCTGCTCCGAACCCAGCATTGCATTTTCTTCTCGGCTTCTGGTGGTAACATAAATGAGAATTATGTCGATCTCGAATTAATTTCGTCTGCAAAGCTGGCTACTTTTTCAAATCTCAGCATCCCAAAAGCTGAACCCCAAATTTTTTCATGGGTGTTGATATCCATCCCTTTATCGAGACTTACCCAGGTATTTTCAGTTATTTCTACATCACTGATGAGATAAGTCATCGCTCCATTGCGTTCGATCAAACATTTATCGCCTGGTTCGACTCTACCGCGAAACATATTTCCTTCACGCTGAAAAATCATCGAACAATTACAGCGACGTTCGAGACAATCTGGCGTAATGGTTTTTAAAATCTCTGGCTCTCGGGCGGCTCCAGCATAAAGCATCGCATCTTTGAGACTATAGTTTTCGATGTAAGTGTCCTCACCGCGATCTACTAAACGATGTACGCCCTGACGATAGGGACTCCACAGATCGTAATCATATACCTGTTCTGAATAAAACCCGATCGCATTAAAAAATTCAAACGGTAATGGACGAAAAAAGATCCGAATATGAGCGTAATGTTGAGGCTCCCGAACCGATTGTATATGATTGCTAAAATCACCAGCCATCCAAGTCGCCAACAGGATCGAATCACTCATAAATTATCAATTAGGGAGTAGCCATAGCACGTAATTCTGATGAAAATGAGGCAGTAACAACTCCAGTACCATCACTGGTTTTGATTGTCGATACCCGAAATCTGAGATTGGGATTGACAAACCAGATTCTTTCTTCTGCTGCTGCTCGATCGTATTCAGTAATTAATACAAAAACGCCATCTTCAGTGATGTGATATCGAGCTGCTGCTGGTATAGTCTCAGCATACCCTCGATCGCGTAATAATTGACCTCGATCGGGTGAATTAGGGTCGGGAATCGGCACTAAGATAGTACTTCCTGTGAGTACCTCATCATTCCAGTCTGACTCTCCCTCCCAGCTCATTTGGAATGGAACTACAGCTTGACTCGGATCGATGTTATATGCTTGGCAAAGTTCGATGACTGCTGGGTTGTCAGGAGTGAGCGCGACAATATCGATCTCCGATCGCACTGCCTCAAAGTGACTAAAGATCATATGATGAGCACTACGCTGGGATTTCCATTGCCCGATCGAACTTTCCACAAACTGAGTAATATCCATTCGCACCCTAAATTAACATTTTTTGACTTCGACTAATAAATTATCGCAGCGATCGATCTAATATTAGCCCAAGTCTATTTGAATTGTTGCGGAGATGTTTACCCCCCCCTTCGACAGGCTCAGGGACCGCCCCAGCCCTCCCCTTATCAAGGAGAGGGAGCAAGAGCCTCTCCCTTGATAAGGGGGGGTTGGAGGGGTAAGCCCATCGAAAACGAAATCTAGCCGAACATCTAGACCATTTCGGTGATACTGACGATTTTGCCGCTGGTACGGTTGATGCGTTGAATCTGTGGAGTCATCCGATCGCCACGTACGATATATTCAGTAGTACTGACGCGACGAGGACCAGTGAATTTGGCACCTGTAACGACAATTCTGAACATTTTCTTGCTAGCGTCTCCAGAACCGCCCAGACTGACGCGGGATGCGGAAACCTTGCTCGTGCTATTAGTCGCAACAGAATAAACTAGCTGGGAAGATGTCACAGCACTACTGACTTGAGCGGGACCACGATCGATCGCGATCATCCGATTGTAAGCTACTTGACTTTTGCCAGCCTCACTATCAGTGCGATTGTAAGGAACGATATTTTCCCCAAAAGCCGACTGATACTCGTCGCTATCAATGTAAGAATCAATCTCACTCTCATAACCTTCAGCTACACAGCGCACGATATGTGCGGAGACTTCAGCTTTAGATTCTGGCGCACGTCCTAAAAAGTGCATGAAATTCAGTTCGGTGAACCGATAAGGAGCGCACTTCTGGAAATAACGCTCTTGATAAAATTCAGATTTGCCCACCGCACGCACGAATTCCCGCACCGAGAGGCTACCATTTGCCAACTGAGATTCCGCCGCTGATAAGCGTTCGCTTTCCATCATGTGGGGATTGCCCAAAACATGCTTGTAAACTGCGCGAATCACTGCTTGCACGTCTTCAACAGAGCGATTGGGCCACAATTCCATTTTTGTCATAGTTGCCATGATTATTTCGATCCTAAATTATTGTTTTTTTGTAAATATCTAGACAAAAAGTAGCGATCGAAACCGCAAAATTCTTGCTAGGGGTAGTGTCTAATTTTGAATTAGGGTTCGATCCTCATGCTCATTTATATGGCAATCCTAAATGAGAAGCTGAGTCCCCAGAGGGCAGGCATGAAGCGGCGTTTTTATTATTGGGGAACCCCAGAATAAAAAAACGACAAGACAGCACTGCCCCTACGGATCGATTGTTTTTTTCAGGAACTCAAATAGGATTGCTTAGAGCGAACATTTGTTTGAGTAAAGATCTAAATCCCCACTCAACAACTGTTCTAAAGCCTAAAGCCTAAACCCCAAAGCCCAAAGCCTAATCTAAACCGCAGTCATACTGACGATCGATCCACCTTGCTTGTGAATCCGTTGATAGGTTTCTGACAACTGCTCGTAGGGCACCATGTAAACTTGGTTGCTCCGACGGAACTTGGAAATGTTATTGAGCTTGTTAGCGCGATAACCAGTCACCTCAATCCGGTAAACCTTGCCTTGCTCATCAGCACCCGCACCAAGACGAGTGCGAGGATTGATCGGCGGATTGCGGAAGGTGTTACCTGGAGCTGTAACAGCCGTGGCAGTAGCGTTAATCACCAGGGAGTTAAGTTTTGGTGACTTGCCAGCTAAGTCTGCCTTGAAGGAGCTAGTAGCTGCCCCACGTACCAATTGGAACGTATGGGTAAAGCCAACCATATGAGTAATCGCTTCAGTCTTGTAGCCACGAATATAGGGAACGATGTTGTCGCCAAATACGTTTTGATACTCATCGCTGTCGAGGTATGAATCGATCTCAGCATCAAAGTCACCAGCATCTAGGATCGCACTGTGAGCTTTCATTTCATCATAGCTATTAGGCGCACGTCCTAATAGATGGCGGAAGTTCAACTCGACAAAGCGATAGCGGGGACAATCACTAAAGCGGGACATATATACGTCTGACTTAGCGACAGCACGGACAAATTCCCGTACGCTATATTCACCACCTCTAAACTGCGACTCAGGAACTACAGCACGTTCGCTCTCCATCACGTAGGCATTGCCTAGTACTTGGCGATAGACGGCAGTGATAATTTCTTCGATTTCAGCATTAGAGCGTCCAGGTATCCACTCGATCGGTGGGGTTTCGTCAAATCGGCTGACACCCAATTGTGAAGCTGGTCCAAAATACATTTACTAAGTCTCCCTACGGCAACAGTACTAAATCTGAACATGATTGTCTCAAAATTTCGAGCAGTTTTGGCATTACCTTTACAAGTAATAACCATTAAGTTGTAAATTATGAGAGAGTTTAGGCTCTAGCAGCTAACTTATTTGGCTACCTTACCCGCCCTAACGATCGATAAGCTTTTATAATCTTGTCTATACTAATCTTCATATATACTTGCAACTCCGAACGCTAAGAATCATTAAGCTGTAGTGTTGAGATTCATTGCGTGGGAGCTGGGATTGTTAGAGCGTTCAAACAGGCAATATTCAATACTCGCTATTTACTATCGCAATCCTCGATCGGTTCCTGTGCTCTTAGCCTTGGTGCGTTACGGCTGATGCCTAACACACCCTACACTCTGGTACTCTGGTGCGTTACGGCTGGTGCCGAGTACACCCTACACTAGCTACCTGTTACTTCGACTTTAAAAATAGTGCCAACGGGTTTGCCCGCGATCGTACTTTCCCAACCGATCGATCGCAAGAATTGTTCGCCTGACTTGGTTTCGACGATATCTACGCCCCATTGATTTGCTTGGAGTGCATCTGGAGCATCACTAGTGGCGGGAGTCGTCTTGATGCCACCTAACACTAGGATGTCAAAATCAATCCTACCGATCGATTGCGTGCGGCTATTGACGAGCATCTGGGCACAAGTTTCGCCTACTTGTTGAGGTGTGAGTAAATCCGCCCGACACACAATTTCGACGATCCAGTGGGGACTGTCTACCTGACGACACTGGATTTCTGGGTGAGTACTGAAGCCTTCTACAAATACCTGGGTGAAGGCTTCCCGACTCAGGAAAGGGACGCGATTCTCCAGGGGAGAGGCTACGCCAACGTCGGCAAGGTCAAAGTTGTGAGAAAATAACATTCGCAGGGCTGGGGACTCATTCATGGCTAGTTGTGAAAGATTTTAGCTGAGTAATCAAATGGTCGAAATAGGGGCTGACGATCGCGTGTTGACTCGGATCGATCCGGCGTAAACTAGCTATCTTGAGTCCTTCAAGTCCGACTGTCATGGCATCGATGGGGACTTGCAATTCCTGATAGAGGAGCCGCAGATTGTCCAACCCATCGGCACTAGTGTATTCAGTATTGCTGCCCACGATCCCATAGGTAATAGTGCGAAGATAATGCCAAAAGTCCCGCCAGCAAGCCTCAGCGCGTTCGGGAGGATAGAGTCCGCCCCCTGGCTCGGTAATCTGGGGAAATTGAGTGTAGAGATCGGCTCTAGCTTCCTCAACGATTTCGACGACTCGATCGCGTAATAACTGCCCGACTGGGATCAGCTGGGAAGTCTGGGGTGAAAGTACCGCAATTTTGGCGCAATCGTCATCGGTGAGATACACTCTGGCATCCTCAGCGGCTTGAAATATGGCAATACTCGCGGCTGGATGGGATGAATCCCAACTAGCAAAGCTCACAATTCTGGCTCTAGCAATCAGCTCTTTAATTCGATCGGTCAGCATGTGGATTTTTGGATACAAGTTAGAGATAGATCCAAATTCATTATATCCGCACGGCTTCAAGAAGCTGTCACCACATAACTCGATCGCCACAGCGGGGTTCCTTGAGGTTGTTTGCTGACATACGCCAACAGCTCTGTAAGTTGTGCCATCTGCAATCTGAGCGGTCTTTTTTGGGCATCAGCCAACCATCTTAATTCTGGCAACTTCGCAAAAATACCTGCCCATAGATAGTTCGTACCGACAGTTATCGGTTGCAAGAACTCAAACGGCGACGGTGGATATTGGGGTAAGCGTTGAATCGATCCAGTTAGGACTGGATTTGACATCAGCGGGGATGGCGACAGCAGCACGATATTGCCTAGTGCATCTTGCTCTACTAAAATCAGATAACCCAAGAATCCCCCAGGTATCTCTAATAATACTGATGTCCGACTGGCGATCGTCTGTTGAAACTTGTCCGAGCCAACTCCATCCCACAGACTAGAATCTGGCACATGCTCCGGTAATACTAGCCCAAATCGATCGGACGCATCCGCCGCCAAATTCCACAATATCTCCCACTGAGTTGTCAGATTTCGATCGAACCATTCCACATCACTAAAAAAATCCACTCGATTCAGCTTCAAGCCATTGAAAATCGCTTCCCAAGTCTGGCGATCCAATCTTTGCCCATTGAGAGCTTTTCGCGCCGCCTGTTCGCCGGTAAGTTCGGGGACTCTCGATAATAATTTCTTGGTAGTACCAATTTTTCGCGCGGTTAGCATCGTTTTCCACTTAGCCAATCTCGCGCCTGAGATCTCGATCGCTTGAGCAGATCGATCGGAACTATTAGTTTTCATATAATTTTGATTTTAGCAGGAAGGAGGGAGACAAATCCCAGGAATGCCAACGATTGAAATAATCAGCCCACCCCTAAGCAATATGGCTAGAGTTTGGTTTTGCTAGGAACTATAATCATTGAAAAATAAGGAACATCGCGCGGATCGACATCCTCGATCGAGATAATCTTTTGATCCGTTGCTGTTGCCCGTTCGATATATTTTGCCCGCTCTAATAAATCTAGATCGCTTAAAATCTGCCGAACTTTATCAAAATGGCGACGGAGTTTGATAATTGCCACAGCATCGGCATTGACTAATTGGGTAGTTAATACTTCAACTGATAAAGTCGCCGAAAGGACACTAAAAATATCATTACGGTAACATAATGGCATCCCGATCGCAGCGGCTGCACCCATCGGTGAAGATACCCCAGGCACGATTTCGGTAATAAATCGATCGGCTAATCGCGTAAATAGATACATGAACGAACCGTAAAATAACGGATCGCCCGCACATAATACTACGACATCTCGCCCCGCCGCTAAATGAGCCGCGATCGGTTTAATCGCCTCAGCATACAATTCTTGAGCGGCTTCAGGATCGAGCGCACGAGGGAAATGAAAACAGACTTCGATTTGCTTACCAGTTAGATAGGGTGCGACAATCGATCGTGCGATACTTTCATGGTCATTTGCTGACTGATAGGCGACTACAGGAGCCGCTTGCAGGAGCCGAAACGCCTTGAGTGTCAATAACTCTGGATCGCCAGGGCCAACCCCGATCCCGTATAATCTCCCTGTCTGGATGGCAACCATTATTCCTGCTCCGTGGCTAGTGCATTGACAGCCGCCGCCGCCATCGCACTACCGCCGCGTCGCCCGTGAATTGTGATAAAAGGTACGCCCCGACTATCTGCTGCTAGAGCTGCTTTGGATTCCATTGCCCCCACAAAACCGACAGGAAAGCCGAGAATCAGCGCGGGTTTTGGTGCGCCTTCGTCGAGCATTTCTAGCAGTCGAAATAGAGCCGTTGGGGCATTGCCGATCGCGATTACCGCTCCAGCCAAATAAGGTCGCCATAGTTCTAAAGCAGCAGCCGATCGAGTATTCTCTAATTTGGCGGCTAGATCTACTACTTGAGGATCTGGGAGCGTACAAATAACTTGGTTTTCTACAGGTAAACGTTTGCGCGTCACCCCATCAGCTACCATCCGCGCATCGCACAAAATCGGTGCCCCATTTGCTAATGCTTTTCGTCCGACGCGAACTGCATCGATCGAATAATCCAGATCGCTGACAATATCAATCATCCCACAAGCATGGATCAGTCGCACTGCTACGGAATTGAAATCAGTAGGTAAGCTATCTAATTGTGCCTCCGCTCGAATCGTTGCAAATGATTGACGATAAATTTCCGCACCATCGCGGATATAGTCTAGGGGTGCTGGAATCGTAATTTTAGACGGCATGAAGTATTTGGTGCAGTTGAGCTGGAGATTGACGAGTCGTAAATGATTGAAAAGATTCTTGAGGGTGCCGCTGATGATGATAAGCCGCAATGAGATTGCCGATGGCGATCGGGACTGCTGGCGGTGCGAAAAGATCGCTCGGCTCTGGCTCAGATCGGTCTGTAATGCCACCGATCGCCAGTCGATAGCTTCTGGTTCGTTCGTCTCCCCAGAGGGTGATATCTGCTCGATCGTGTTGGGCACAGGATTTATCACAACCGCTGAAATGGATATTTAGAGGTCGATCGAGTGTAAAATTAGCGGCTAAATACTCAGACAGTGCGATCGCATCCCGTTGAGTATCTGTCGCGCCAAACTGACAACCACTCGCACCCGCACAGGCTCTTAATAAACTACTGGGATGATTGGCTGTTGTTACCAAGCTTAAATCGTTAATTAATCCCTGCACCCTCGCCAGATCGATCGCCTTCACATCGGGGATAATCAGATTTTGCCAGGGAGTCAAGCGGATCTGTCCACTCCCATACCGAACGGCGATATTCCCCACACCCCGCACTTGCGCTCCAGTCCATCGTCCCAACGGCAACACCACTCCCAGGTAGTAGCAATCCGATTGGCGTTGCTGATGTACGCCTAAATGACGTTCGCTCAATATCGGTAGTTTCTGTGCAACATCGCCATTTTCCTCACCCAAATCCCGCTCCAGTTCGGGGTTTTTAAAAATAAAACGCTTGGAAGTACCGAATTCTCGTTGGACAACTGCCCCAAAACCTGTCAAACCATAGTACCCGATCGCATCCCGCAGCCGTGGTTTTCGACGTGCATCCCCACCTAGTACCTCGATCCCGCGCCGATAACTTTGAGCGATCGCTGCCAACATCGGTACACATTCATCCGAGTCTAATCTTACACCTACAGGTAGCGGTGGATCGCCTCTTTCACTCATACCGAGATAGAGACTAAACTCGCGATCGCCAACAGCTAACAGCGTAATATCATTAGGTCGATCGACAATCCCAACACTTCCACCACCATCGAAACCCACACTAAATTTACTCGACAACACTCCCAATTCGGGATGCTCGGTGAGATATTCATGCCAAGCATCAGCCAATGGACGCACATCGATTAATTCCTGCGAGTCAATTCCCGCAGTGGGGCTAGTCATAATGTTGCGGATGCCATCGACAGCACTATTACCCGCCGCCAAACCACAGTCTGCTAATTTAATTAATAACTCTCGATCGAGATCTTTCGCTAGCGATCGCAGTTGCAAATTAGCGCGATTGGTAACTTGAATATACTCTAAACTGAGTGACTCCAATAAACTCGCGATCGTCAGACATTGAGACTCATTTAACACTCCACCTGGAATTCGTAACCGCGTCAACAAACCATCACGAGCGATCGCAGGATGGTAAATATCTGGACAGATCGACCTATTAACGGACACTGAATGTAACTCCTTCCCGATGCGACGCAGGGAATAGTAGATTAGAGTACCGCATGGGATACACTCAGGCACGGTATTCTGACTCGAAGCGTTAAACTCGCTCCATCACAGTTGCGGCACAGCCCTGGATTTTCACCAGACTTCCCCGATCCTCAGCTAGACCAATCTAACATGAGATGGTGACTCGTTGCCCTGACAAGATCGGAACAATCCCACTATTGTCCCGTCACAAACACTAAATTCACATTTTCCGGTAGGCAGTTTGGACTCTACAGTCTCCGATTCCAGAACAGTCGAATTCAGGCTACAATTGCCTTGTGTGTGAGTAAGTATAAATAACCATCCAAAGCTATGTCCCCCAGCCCACTAACCATCGTTGCTCAAAGATCCGCCATTGGCGTGTCGGTTGGATCTGTTACCTCAGAGCACGAACAGCAAGTTGCTAAATTGACTAAAGCTCTATATCCAGTCGATCGACAAGCAAAGTTTCTCGAACTTCAAGCCGAAGTTGAAACTCTCCTCTGCCACTTACAATCTCTTCAACGAGTACGTCGATAATTTGTCAAGCAAAACTTTCTAACTATCTAAAATAACAATAAATAACAACATTTTAAATCAGCAAAAAGAGGGCGGCCGAGTATATTCGATCGCCCTCTTTTTAAACAGTTAAATCAAAGTTTTAGCCGATCGATCGCAATCTAACTCAGTACCCAATTCACCAAAGTTCTGACTGGATGACCCGTCGCACCGGAGTTATTCACGCCACTCTCCTTGTCGCTCCAAACTGGCCCAGCCACATCTAAATGCGCCCAGGGAGTATCCTTGACAAACTGCTTGAGGAATAGAGCCGCTGTAATCGAACCACCACCGCGAGGGCCAGTATTTTTGAGATCGGCAATGGGTGACTTAATCCCATCGAAATATTTCTCAGCTAAAGGCATTTGCCAGAAATTTTCACCTGCTAATTCTGCCGCCGCCATAATCTCATCGGCTAGAGACTGTTTGGGACTCCACAAGCCGGAAATATCATCGCCTAGTGCGACAATACAAGCACCTGTAAGCGTTGCGAGATCGACGATCGCATCGAGTCCCAACTTATCGGTATAAACTAACGCATCAGCCAAGGTTAATCGCCCCTCAGCGTCGGTATTATTGATTTCGATCGTTTTGCCATTGGAAGCAGTGAGGATATCTCCAGGGTGCATGGCGCGACCGCTAATCATGTTTTCAGTCACCGCACTAATGAAGTGAACTTCGACATCGGGTTTGATTTGACCGATTGCTTTTGCCGCACCAAACATCGCCGCAGCACCACCCATATCCATTTTCATGGTTTCGATGCCACTTCCAGCACCCTTAATATTCAATCCACCGGAATCGAAGGTTAAACCTTTCCCGACGATGGCAATTTTCCGGCGTGGTGTACCTGCGGGTGTATAAGTAAGGTGGATGAATTTTGGCGGCATTTCCGACGCTTGTGCTACACCTAAAAATGCTCCCATTCCCAAGGCTTCACATTCAGCCTGTTCGAGAATCTTGAGCGCGAACCCATACTCTTTAGACATCTGTTCGGCAGTTTCAGCCATACTCATCGGCGTGACGATATTCGCAGGTGCGGATACCAATTCCCGCGCTAAGATCACCCCATCAGCAATCGCTTGGGCTTTACCAATCGCTGCATCATTTCCGGCGGAGTCTAGCAGATAAACTTCAGACAACTTGAGCTGATTTTTGGGTTCGACTTCTGACTTGAACCGATTGTCTTGATGTAGCGCGAGTAACAACCCTTCACTAATTACTTGAGCAGTCACAGCACTATCTTGATTCCAGACAGGTAAACTGATTCCCAGGGTTTTAGCACGTTCGCGCTTGGCTGCTCTGGCGATTGTTGCACCAGCTTTACGGAAGGTATCTAGTTTTATGCCCTCAGCCTTGCCCAAACCCACTAACATGATTTTCTGAATCGGGGTATTTACACCCACACGAGTCGTTGCACTGCTGGTTGAGCTTCCTTTAAACTCAGTCTCAGAGATGAGGGCTTCGATCGCACCTGCTAGTTTAGTATTAAGTTCGGCAAGATCGCCACTGAGTTCGACAGCATCCTCATAGAATCCAATCGCCAAGAGATCTCCAGTCCATTCTAGACGGGGTGTAGCGATCGCTTTGATATCCATATTTATGTTTACGTAAGGGTAATTTCAATAGTTTTTGGTTGCTGGAGTTTGAAGCAACATCCGGCTA
>JAJAZF010000473.1 GCA_026785875.1 Chamaesiphon sp.
AGGATGCTGTTGCGACGATTGGTGACAACTACAGCCGATTGAAAAGTTTCGAGCAGATGACTGATTCTAGCAAGTGGATATGTAGGATCGATCGGCACCCAACTTTTGCCAGCTTTTAAGACTCCCAACATGGCGACCAACATCATAGCCCCATGTTCAAACAAGATCGGAATCGGTTCGTGCCCCTCACCGCATTGTGCCAGAATGCTATGTGCCAAGCGATTAGCTGCTTGATTGAGGCTTTCGTAGGTGAGTTGATGTTCGTAAGTTTTAATCGCCAGCCGATGCGGATGTTGCCGCACCTGTCGTTCAAAGCAACTAGAAATCGATTGTTCGATATCTTTCTTGGTAAATGGGCAAAAGACTGTTTCTACAGAAGAATGTCTGTCTTCGATCGAATTTTTCACTGTTAAGAGAGAGTAAGGTAATCGGGGTTTAATTCATTGAGATTCGGGCGTTGCGGTTAATTTCCAAAATATCGATAACCTTTTTTCGGTATAGCTCTTAACATTAACTTTGCGAAGGGAAACTTGTTGCCATGTAGTCCCTTATACCTACCAAATAGCGGCCCTAAATTTAACTAACTATCATGGCAGCCACAACTCCGATCGCCAAATTTAGTATCAAATTTCTCATAGAGGTAAATCGCTGAGAGTTCAATCATTATTGATGGATGGAACCTAATTATTAAATATGTACGCATTCAGCAATGTTTAAATGGGCTTGAGTAGCAATGCAACCAAAGACCGAGTTAGGTGCAATATGCCCTTATGCTTCAAGTGCTTTAAGTTGAAATTCAATCATGTCAATCAGCTATATAGCTGAAAAAGAGCAAGTTTTAGCCTTTATTAGCTAAAGTATACGCTAAATTGCTTAAAAGTTAATATTTTTTTATCTCAAGCACTGAACTAGCCTCAGATAAGTTGTATTCCCAAACCCTTAATCTCTTAAACTATCTCCAGCTCTGGCGACTGTCGCTCAAGTTAAGGATGTTCTTGTGTTTATCACCGCCCGTTACAAATCCCCTCAGCTAGTTGCACCGATGGGTTGTGCCAGTTGTAACTCGCGGATGCAGCCCCATCAAGGCTAAAATAGCCCACCGCGCCAAAAAGGTAACTTTAGCTAATAAAGATTATCGCTAGTCAGATCGCTTTTGAATCGAGTCGAGATACGGATACTGTTGAAGAATTGCTTAGAATTGGCTGAAGCCTCGATCTGTTGTAGCCATCACTAACGCAATCGTGCGGGTTTGATGAACTCGCCAACAGTATCCAATACTACTCACACCCCGTAAAGCATCAGTGACAAGTTAAGCTTGTAAAGCAGTTGTCAAGGGAACTTGAGAAGATCGCTCAAAGAAAAAATTGATGTGTCTTGATGCGCTTTTCGCGTCGGGGAACCCGACGGGCGCGCATCGCTGCCGATTGGCGGACTCAGGGAAAGGAGCAATCATCAATTTGACGTTGGGTTTTCGGACAGTTTTAACAATTCCTAAATCTTGATTCTCCTTTGCTGCAAAATAGAGAAGATATCCCTCATTGATGCAAATTACCAATCGAGTAGCGATGATGTCGTCTACAGCATTACTATTAGTTCAAGCATTAGCGATAACTGCACAATCTCAACCAGCTCCAGAAGTGGCGATCGATCGAATGTTTCGATACGAGTCTTCATCTACAAGCCGTCAAGGGCGAGACTTACTGATAAGTTTTAAAAAATGGATGGAAACTTATCAGCGAATTCGTACAGATGGTAATAATTATGAGGCGATCTTCGATGGTGGTTCGCTGCCGATTGAAGCCAAGTTTAAAGCTAATGGATCGATCGAAAGTTTAAATTTTGGCTGTCCGATTTCCAAATCGCTTTCAATAAATGATGCACCTGAAGATCTCAGAAAAGCATTATCAAAATGTGCTGGATTCAAATCTTGAACTTGGAATTTTTATCGGCACCTATAGTTATGAAGAGCTTATTGACATTGATGCGCCCTTACAAAGGTGAATCCGATCTCCAACCACTTATCGATCTATTTGCTGCTGGCGAGCGAGTCGATAAATTAGAATTATCAGTCTCGATCGCTCAATTGCGGCGATCTCTATTAGCTCCCTCACTCGATCGAGATCGAGATTTGCGATGCTGGGAAGATGCGGACGGAAAATTAATTGGTTTTGCGCGAGTATCGATCGAGGAACCTACTCAAGACAATCTCGCGGATGGCTCTTGTTCACCAGCCCAGACTTTCAACGCAGAGGATTGGCAAGAGCGATGTTATTTGATGCTCTAGCCCAGCTCCAGGCTCTAAATATGGAGATTGCGAATATTGGCGTAGATGCTGAAAATGCTTTCGGTGCCAGACAGCTCTACGAATCAGTGGGTTTTGAGCATCGTTTTACTGACATTGCCTATGTCAAGCATTTATAGGTTAAGCTAGGCTCGATTACGCTCTGCGGGCTGCTTGCATCTCTTTGTATTTAATCGTCTGCTCCAATCGCGGTAAGGCACTAGTAGCTGATTCGCGGACATACTCATCGAGACTGGTATCCTCGATCGCGGCTGCTAAGATTGGCTCTGCACGGATGTCGCCGATACTAGCCAAGGTATTTACCAAAATTACCTGGAGAGCGATGTTATCGGTCGTATTTAGAGCCTCTACGAGGATTTCAAAGGCGGAGGTACCCAGTTCGCCTAGTGCCATTACTGCCGCAATATTGACGACGGGATTTTCATCGCTCATTGAAGTTTTGAGACATTCTAGTCCCTCGGCGGGAAAAGGGACTTCGGGATAGTTGACGATTACCTGTGCTAGAGCTTTGACAGCACTACCGCGCACGGTGACATTATCGCTACTCGCCAAGATCTCGATCAAAAATGGTACGGTATCCATCCCGATCGCGCCAAGCGTTTTTACTGCTGCCCGTCGATAGGTAGTATCATCTCGATCGAGGATGCTTATCAATCTAGGAATCGTCGTCTCATCGCGGGTTTCGACTAGTTCTAGCATCGCGCGATCGCGTAAATTAGGATTGGGATGTTTGAGTCGATCGAATAATGCGTCCATAAGGCTTTAGGCTTTAGGCTTTAGGTATTAGGTTTTAATTGTAGGGTGTGTTAGCGGAGCGTAACGCACCAGCTAGGTTTCAGTAGTAATGTAGGGTGTGTTAGAAGGTAGTAGGGTGGGCACTGCCCACCAGATAGGTTTCAGGCATAATCAATCTGAAAAATAATTGCGCCTACCCACTAATTCACACAAATTTATTGGTTTGCCGCGATCGCAGATCGGGCGCGAATTAGCCAATCATCATCATTAGCGGTTATTTCTCGCCCGCTATCATCACCGAGTTTGGCTAATGCCATCAGGATCGCGTATTTGAGATCCCAAATTTTGGTGTCCAAACTAGCTACTAGTAATGGGATTGCCCTTGTATCGCCGAGTTCGCCCAAGGCTAGAGCGGCGGCGGCGCGAGACTTCTGGAACTGTGGTTCGCGGTTATTCAAGGCTTCGACTAAGAGATCGTATCCTGGCAGATATTTGAGCCACCCAATCAGTTTCATCACATGATAATGAGCACCATAGTCGTTGTAAGCCTCTGCCTCATAAGTAGCCAGCAATGCAGCAGGTGCAAGCGCGGTAAAGTCATCTAAGATAGTCTGAGTGGCTAGATAGCACAGTCCAAAATCAGTTTCATACAACTGCCGAATCAAAAAATCTAGTGTGGGCGGCAGATCGTATTCATGAATTAATTCTAGATCTTGGGGTCGATCGAGTAATGTTTGCTCTAGACTCGAGCGAATATCGGCATATTCCAGTCCCCGCTCGATCCCGCGATCTGCTAGCTGTCGAATCGCACGTAAGCGAAAGACGATCGATACCGGACATCTCGCGATCGCCCCAATTGCGGGATAATAATTGGCATCGATCAGATCTTGAATACAAGCGCGTCTAGCATTCCGATTGGGATGAAATAAAAATTCCATCACCCGTTCCATTTGCGTATAATCGCCTGTAAATCGACACACCGCCGCAATTGCTGCACTCGCTGTCGCTTCATCGGTAGACTCAGCAAAAGCTCTAATTCGATCGAGTGCTGGCGAGTAATCGAGCTTAACTAAGGTGTGAATGATGACGCGATAATTTTGTCCTTCACGTTCTAATATTTGCGCGATTTCTGCTAATATTTCGGGATCTTTAGTCCCAATTTCACCGATCGCCCACACTGCATTTTCGACAGTATAGCAGTCTGATTCTGCCAAGCAGGTACGGATCGCGGGTAATGCTTGTTTGGCTTGGAGTTTGCCCAATGTCTCGACAGATTTGCGCCGCACGATCCGATTATCGAGTTCGGGATCGTCATTGGCGATCGCGCGGAGCAGCGCATTAATCGATGCCTCTGTGTCAAAATTGATCAGGTGAGAAGCCGCGACATATCGAGATTCATCTTCAGCTAGTTTATCGCAGGGCGTATCTAATAGTTCGATCGCCTCTGCTTCGGTGAGCTTAAAAATATTAAAAAAACGTTTATTAGTCATACTCCCTTTCCAGTGGCAAACTAGATATGGATGGTGAATGGTGAATGGTGGATGGTGAATGGTGGATGGTGGCTGGTGGCTGGTGTGCTTGAAAAGTAACTCATCGATTCGGCAGAGCCGATACTGTGCCTACCTTCAGGCTATCACCTAACGGTAGGCTAACGCCAACGCCAGCCACAAGCTTAGTGAGGTGTAGTTACCCGCCACTATTCGCCATCCACCATCCACCATTCACTTTTACAACAAAAGAGGCTCTCGATCGATCGCTCAACCACCAGGCAAAGCAACAGATCGAAAACCCCTTTTCGCACTCAAATAACCTAAATTACTGAGTCAACCAGCTTCCTAGGATAAGGAGTTGATGGTGTAGTCGAGCAGAGCATTGTATTCAACCAATGCTTGAGCGGACATGTCGCGAGGAGCACAACCGCGAGTACGTGCAAAGCGGAGAGCTTCAACATAAGGAGCAGTAGGTAAGTCTAATGCACGGTAAACTTCACGTCCACCAGCAATACCCCACTCATCCAAAGGACCAGTACCACCAACGATCAGACAGTAGTTGATCAAACGCATGTAGTGTTTGATGTCGCGTAAGCACTTGTCTTTTTTAACTTGGGTTTCGTTAGCTTCACCGGAGTTGTTCAAGTAGCCATACTTTTTGATGCAGGCATCATAAGCTTCTTTAGCTACGTTGTCCAAGTTAGCTGCTAATTTCTCAGCAGCTTCTAAGCGTGCGCCAGCACGTTGGATACTACCTTGTACCGATTCTAGATCGGAAGAGGTAGGAAAACGACCAGCCGCATCAGCAGCAGCGATTACCGTGGTAACAACAGATTTCATGTTCTAATAACTCCAGAAAAAATATTTTGATAGTTTGTTTCAATTCAGTCAGCTTGCAACGATAGCTTTCGTCTACTAGCTAAGTGCAGAGATTACGCGATCGAAATAGGAAGCAGCTTCGGAAGTCAGTGCGGAACAGTCACCTTTGGATGCACCCATTTGGACGAATTTTTTGCCACCGTTAGCTTCGGTATTGGTATCATTAATGTGAGCCAATGCCGCAGATTTCATGATTTGTACTGCACGGATGGTAGAAGTTGTAGGTACTCCTAATGCTGCATAAGTTTCTTTCAAACCGTTCAAACAACGATCGTCGAGTACGGAAGCATCACCAGCAAGCAGAGCATATGTGACGTAGCGCAAGATGATTTCTGCGTCGCGCAAGCAAGCAGCCATCCGACGGTTAGGGTAGCAGTTACCACCAGCTTGGATCAAACCTTGGTTTTCGCAAATCATCCCAGCTACAGCGTCGGATACAGCGCAGCTAGCATTACTAGCGATCGCGTTGACTGCATCTAAGCGTTTGTTGCCTTCAGCGATGAAACCTTTGAGGGCATTCAGGTCGGTACCACCGATCGCAGCGGTCTTAGCATCTGCGGTTACTACCGCTCTGGAAAAAGAGTCAAGCATCGTGAGCTTTTCCTAGTTAATATTTAACGATTTCGATGTTCATCATAAGCAATCTCTTGTCTCAACACCGTTGTTATGAGAAACAACTCAATAATCTGTAATATTTGGAAGGAGATGGTAAAAAATGGCGATCCGCATTTGTGGTGCCAAATCTAATTCTTTGTTCTTTGCTGTGCTTTGAGAATATGGAAAATAGATGGAGCCAGCGATATAAACATAATTCCTAAGACAATTGGTAGCAAATAGTGGTCGATCTGCTCTGGTGGAATAGTTTTGCCTAAAAAATAGCCGAGCGATGTCAAACCAATCGCCCAGACAAATCCACCGACGACATTATATTGCATGAATGTCTGATACCGCATTGCCGCAATCCCCGCCACAATCGGGGCAAAAGTCCGAAGAAACGGCATAAATCTCGCTAAAATAATTGCCGTCTTACCCTGTAGATCGAAGAACTCTTCCGCAGCAATCAAATGCTTTTTCTTAAAGAACTTAGAATCTTCTTTGTCAAATAATTTGCGCCCAAATCTTTTGCCCGTGTAATACCCTACACTATCGCCCACAACTGCAAATACAAAACAGCCAAATGCCATCACTCGAATATCCAGTCCAGTCTTGGCTAAAGAACATATGAAGCCAGCAATAAAAAGTAAACTATCTCCAGGTAACAAAAAGCCGACCAGTAATCCTGATTCCGCAAAAACAATCCCCCATACTAAGGGATACCCAAAAGTTTTAATTAATGTTTGTAAATCAAAGTGCATATTAATCTAAATCCTCACTCAAGCTCTATTTTTTATGATATTGACGATCGATCTAAAATCTCAATTTTGTCCGGCAGTTCATAATTAGTTCAGAGCATAGTTGGAAAATAGAGTAAGGCATACAATTATCATAGTTAGTCTGTCGCGAGCAGGATTGTAGACATTTGGAAAACATTGCTAATTGAGCATTATCGATCGACATCATCTAAGCTACATCAGCCTAAAAGAGATTTACTTAAACTGGGGCAATTTTAGTGATGAGATCGAGCCAATTGTCCGATTAAACCAATCGTTGCACTACCAAATATCAGCCAGATTGCCTCAATCCGCCATCGCCATAGTAACAGTGAACTTACAACTGCGATCGCCAAGGATTGCAAGTCCACGAGTGTACTTACCCCCAATCGATAAGCAACTACGACAATCGCCCCCCAAGCTCCAGCATTGACACCATCTAACCAACTTCTAAACCAGAGCGAATGTCGCAGTCTAGGTGCCCAAAATGTCAGTAGAGCGACAAAACCAAAGCTGGGTAAGAAAATGCCAATAGTGGCAGCGATCGCGCCCAAATGCCCAGCTAGCAAGTAACCTATAAATGTGGCAGTAGTAAATAATGGCCCTGGAGTAACTTGTCCGATGGCGATCGCATCGAGCAACTGTGTCGATGTCAACCAGTGAGTGCGATCGACCAATTCTGGTTGGAGAAATGCCAGTAATACATAACCACCTCCTTAAATTG
>JAJAZF010000474.1 GCA_026785875.1 Chamaesiphon sp.
CTTTGAATAAGTATAAAATGCTCACACCCACATTAACTCCGGCGATCGATCTAGCCGTTAAACAGTTAAACAGTTGATAGTTGATAGTTGACAGTTGACAGTTGACAGTTGACAGTTGTCTGGTCAGTTGTCCCGCCCAGTACAGTTGCAGCTCTTGGGGTCGCCAATACGGTAAGCGCAGAGCGTCTAGGATCGATCCTAGATGCTCTGCAAATGGAGATTACACCAACTAGCCAGGGCTACTCTTTTGCTGTTTCCCACCTTTAAGAGCGAAATTATTAAATCGTCTTCTACCTTTTATAGCAACCGCCAAGGGCGTTAGGACATATTACAATCGATTGTCGATTGCCTTGGCGGTAGGGGCGGGTTTTGTTCTGAAGTTATCGGTAAATTTCGGGCATCTCTAGCATAAACCCGCCCCTACAATCGATGTCCTAACCGCCTTGGCGACTGCTATATGTATTGAAAGGTTAATTCGATCGATCTCTAACTCAGCAGCTAAAATAGAGCAACCCGAACAATAATGCGATGATTGAATCGATCGAGATTAGTTTTAGTGGTACCAATCATGCTGGAGAACTCGACATATCAGGTTCACCCCAAGCTTTACGAGGCGTTAGCAACTCAATTCTCAATTTCATCCATGATAAAGACCAAATTATTTGTGTTATTGAAGCAGCCATAGTCGATCCAACTCCTTATGATATTTGCTTAAACTCTTTGTCTATTTGTAAAAGTAATACTTTAATTAAAATTTCGGTACTCGCAAATTCTTTGTACATTCACGGATCTTTGGATAACCTAGATAGTCTTGCAAACTCGTTTGAATTTGATGACGATACGTGGTCTGGCTACCATCATCATGTTGATGGCTGGGATTGGATCGATCCTGATACTATTCCACTAGTGATAGCAGTTAAGAATTCAATTAAACGGCCAGATATGGTTTCATAATAGTTAATGAAATCACTTGCGTATAATTTTTATATGATAATAGATAGTAGATCCGATCGACCACTTCCTTGTTTATAAATATTCCAATGCTAAGTCAACTATTCGATGCTGCTAACTTATTCGTTCTACCATTCTGGATGTTGATGATTGTCTTGCCCAAATGGGAGATTACCCGCAAGGTAATTTCATCACCACTACCATTCATCACCCTGGCTGGACTGTACATCTATCTGCTCATTGTCGCGGTCGATCCTGACTCAGCAGCGGCACTCGCCAATCCTAAACTAGCTGACATTGCCCGCTTCTTTGCCAATGAGTGAGCCGCCGCTCTTGGTTGGGTACATTTCCTGGTGATGGATTTATTTGTCGGGCGTTACATCTATTTAGAAGGACAAACTAAGGGAATAATTACTATTCACTCGCTGATTCTATGTCTATTCTTTGGCCCGATTGGATTATTATCGCATCTGATTACTAGTGCGATCGTCAATCTCAGAAATACCCCTACTTCAGAACTTGGGTAGTTTACCAGGGCAAAACTGGGTTCGTTTATCGAATCAGATAGCCATACTTATAGGTTTGAGGGCGAAAATTTTTAAAAACTGGGTGTCGATCGAGTAGACTGAGGATCGAAAAAATCGGGTGTCAGTCCATTATGCAATTACCTTCTTCCCAACAGACGTTGGCACAGCCTCGCCTCTGGAGCATCGCTACAACGTGCGGGTGGCTGTTGGTGTTATGTACGATGATTCCGGCGCGGGCGCAGCAGCCAAGAGAGATCGCACCGCCTCAAGTATTACCAGCAATTTGTTCGAGCCAACTGCCGACAGCAATCGATCGGATCGTCGCTCGACCTGAATTGCGCCGCTATCGGTGGGGGATTGTAATTCAGGCATTGGGAGGAACTAGTCAACTTTATAATCGCGATGGCGATCGATTATTTATTCCGGCTTCTAATGTTAAGTTGATTACCACAGCAGTTGCTCTGCGCCAGCTAGGAGCCTCTACACGGTTACGGACATCGGTATATCAACTCCCAAATACTGGGAATACTTCTAATCTATTGGTGGTAGGTAGGGGCGATCCTAGTTTGACAGTAACTGGGCTACAATCGATCGCGCAACAGCTCAAGCAGCGCGGGATAAAACAGATTGGACAAATTAGTTTTGATGATGGATATTTTCGCGGGGAACAGATTAACAGCAATTGGGAATGGGGAGATTTATCGACTGATTATGCGCCAGCGATTAATGGTTTGATACTCAACCAAAACTCTAATCCATTAATAGTAAGTTCGCAGCAAATTGGAATGCCACTTAAATATACGTGGAAAGATCCGAGTTTAAATAGTTGGCAGATTGATAACCAAAGTTTGACAGTTGCAGCTAGTCAAGATAATAATGTTGATGCGATCGCAGTTTTTGGTAAATCGACGCTCCGATTGACGGGTAAGCTAGCTCTAAATACTGCGCCTACCCAAATCGATCTACCATTAGTAAATCCAACCGAATCTTTTATTAGTGCCTTTAGACAAAGTTTGAATCGCTCTGGAATTGCATTCGGGAGTACACGCTTAGTATTAGGGCAAAACACTACTAATCTCCCAGAAATTGCTGCTATTAATTCGCCCACCATTGGAGAATTAATTAATGAAACTAATCAACATAGTAATAATCTCTATGCTGAAGTTTTGCTCAGATCGAGCGGGCGGACTCATCCCGAACACTATACTAATAGTGAAGATACTATTATTCTCGGGATTGCTTCAGTCAAAAAAAGTCTGACTGAAATGGGCATAGATCCTCAAGCTTACAGTCTCCATGATGGCTCTGGGCTATCTCGACATAATTTAGTCACACCGACTACTTTTGTGAGCGTATTATCAGCAATGATATTAACACCATCGGGACAACTATATCGCGACTCTCTACCAATTGCTGGAGTTAGTGGTAGCCTGAGAAATCGGATGAAAGGAACTTTAGCTCAAGGCATCGTTCGCGCAAAAACCGGAAGTATGAGTGGAGTAGTTAGTTTAGCTGGTTATATCAATCCACCTCAGTACTCACCACTAGTATTTAGTATCATCCTCAATCAACACGATCGACCGACATCCCAAATGGTCAAAGTTATCGATGAAATTATGGTTTTATTAGCTCGATTGAAACAGTGTTAAATCATCCGATCTTGCCACCACGATCGCAAAGAGCGAACCGCCTCAATTTCATCCTCCTTTGCTTGCTCTAAGAACGTATACAAACGTTCCTTGGGCACTTGGGGAAATGTGGGGCTGACTTCAACTTCTACATAAACACTTTCCTGAAGTTGATAAATCCGCCAGATCTTGCCATTAAATCGCCAAAATTCTGGTACTTTCAGACTGGCATAAAATTGATTTTTGGCAATATCGGTATGGGTGATATCTACCTCAACAACTAAGTCTGGTGGTGGATCTTGACTAAAATCTACATTGCGCCCTTTGACCAGAGGTTGATTTTGAATGTAATAAGCATTATCGGGTTCTGCACCTTTTTTAAGATTTGGGTAGTTCATGGTTGTCGAACCCATCGTC
>JAJAZF010000475.1 GCA_026785875.1 Chamaesiphon sp.
CCACCTAGAAAAATAATGATGCCACGCGATCGCCAATCCCAATTTTCAGCAGTTTTACCCCATACTAAAAATTGAGTAAAATGTTCGGCACCTTGGACTCGATCGATCTCAGGATAGGTTTTTAAAATCTGGACTTCTTTACCACTAGCATTCGGACATGGTGACAAGATCGCTGAAATCCGCACATGAGATCGATCGCACCCCAATTTAGCGCGTAATGCTCGGACGACAGGGCGAACCCAGGTTGTTACCTCCCCAGGGCCATTAGAGAGAATAATCAGATCGATCGGTTGGATAGTGTCGAGCATTTTTTAGTCTATTAGTCTGCGAAAAAATAGTCAGTATATCAATCCTAATCCCCTCCTAAATAATTAGCAGCATTTAACATGAAAATACTTCATGCCCTTGACTACGCAACCAATTTGGCACAACTAACACATGGCAAGTATACGAACCCCTGAGTGAAGATGCTTGTGCGGGATTAGCCGCCGGATTAGCCCTAATGGGTGCCCGTCCCCTATGGTGTTCCTAAGAATCCTTAGCCATTAATGGTTTACCCATCTGGCAAACCGTCACCCAAGCAGTGGCACAATTGCGTCGCTCCACACCTTCTACTATCACCTCGATCGATTGATGGCATATATTCAAGATTCAATTGCAGACAATAGCGAAATCGTTAAAGTCTATGATTATCATGGCACTAGTATGGATACAGCGATCGAGATTATAGAATCTGGATTTAAACCCAGCAATAATGATTATGATTGGCTGGGTAGAGAAGTCTATTTTTGGCAAGATGCGCCAATTCGAGCCAAGCAGTGGGTACAATCTGCCTATCGAAACCAGCCCGCAGTAATAAGGTCGCCCATCACATGAATCGGTAAATTTGGGAAAATAAGCCAGCACTAGTCTAAGAGGATGTCTGGGAAGGGGTAAAGAGCGGGTAGAAACGTTACTTGCAATGGTAGATCCTTGGAAGATTGGGGAATATTAACCTTAATGATTTGGATCTGGGTCGAAAATGTCACATAGTGCCGCGACCCCAAAGATGACGAAATCTTAGCCCTAGCAATGAGTGGATTCGATCGTGAGTAACCAGCTAACTTTTCAAATAAGCCCAGAAAATGAAGAGCTACACCGAAAAAATGCTGAATTAGCAGCTTTAGAGACAGACCTAGTGCAAGGAGAACTAGATCTCACGACGCTTCATGTATGGTTACAGAATTTTGAGCGTGAATATCAGCAAATTATCGGTACTCGGTATGCAGAATTGGAGCATATCCAGGAGCAGATTGCCGAATATATGGCATATCTGGAATCAGCAAACGATTTTAAACCATCAGAAGATCTCAAGAAATTATATCGAGAAGTAGCTAAACGAATTCATCCAGATTTAACTACAGATCTAGTCGAAAAAAATCGCCGACAGGAATTGATGCGGGAAGCCAATCAAGCCTATGAAGTCGGAGATGTAGAAAAGCTCAGAGCTATTTTGTACAGTTGGGAGAGTAATCCTGAATCTGTCCAAGGGCAAGGAATTGCCGCCGAATTAATTCGATCGATTCGCAAAATAGCCCAATGTCGAGAGCGATTAGCAGCAATTCAATCGGAGATTTCAGAAGTTAAGCAAACAGAATTATACCAGTTGCAGTTAAAAGTGACTGCGGCACAAGAAGCCGGACAGGATTTACTGGCAGATATGGCACAAGAGATTGAAGATCAGATAGAGGAAGCACAAGTAGAGTTACAAGATATAAAGAAAAAATCGGGACAAGTCAATGATAGATAAGGATCTAAATGGCATTGTTTTTTCGCAATCACCTGGACTATCTAAGTATTCTTCTGTCAGTATTACAAAAGGATTAAAGTTATCGAAAAAAATCTCTAGTCAAAAAAAGATATTCACACCTAAAATTGAGAGCAGGAACTCCCAACACAAACAAGTTGAAGATCGCTATATCTGGAAGTGCATAGACACAATATATCATTACTCATCGGCGACAATTCAGCATGTCTCTGTTAGTTGTAATGGTGATATGTTTGCTGTTAGCTTTAATTATGATAAAGATGTCGATATATGGAGTTTAGAAAAAAGAAAGGTAATTAAAACAATAGAATGTTTGAGCGTCTCAGCATTTGAATTTAGTCAAGATTCAAGTAAAATTATAATTTGTGAAGATCCTAGCTTATACACCAATTTATATGTAAAATCTATTGAATCTGGAGGAGTTGAGCATCAAGTTGAGTTGAGATTTGATGATTTAATAAAATTAAAATTAGATGAGCTTATAGTTAAACTTGATAATTCAAATAGATCTGAATTTGTTAATCCTCTATCGTTAAGCTTGCGCTTAGATGATATTACTGCCGTAGTAATTAGTAGAGGGTTAAACTTGGTGGCAATTCATTATGAGAATCAAATCTATATTTGGGACATAACAACAGGATTTTTACTGCACAAAATTAACTCCCAAAAAGAGGTATTCGATCGGAATTTGTCAATCGCACATGAATCACCTATTTTAATAGTTCAAGATAATTGTCCATTATCAAAAGCTGAAATATGGAATCCGATTACTGGAAAATTTATATGTTATTTTGATTCTGATTTTCATTTTGAGCCTAACTTAGGAACTGCGCTAACTTATGATGGATCTATTTTATTTAATTCAAATGAATTTATTGAAATAGGATCTGGTTGCTCGATCAATAACTTAAACGATGATGATTTTGGTTTTGCATGTTTAGAAGATGATGATAAGTTTTACTTTTCATCTGCATCCTCTTTTAGTCAGGATGGTAAAACTCTAGTAATAGGTGGACATGGTGGTGCAATTAAGATTCTTAAGAAATTTTCATTAGATGAACTATTGGCACTGGAATCTAAAGAGCCAGGAATAAAAGGTCAATTATTAGATAAATTTATACAATTGGCTAATAAACACTGCAAATTCGGCGATTTTGTAGATGCGATCGATTCTTATACAACTGCAATAAAGATTGATCCTAATAATTTTCAAGCTTATAACGGACGCAGTACAGCACGTTCGGCTTTAGGTGACTATCGAGGTGCAATGGAAGATTTACAAAAAGCGAGACAGATGAATTGAAACATGGATATTCGATCGATACAAGAACTCAATAGCAAACTTACATTAACATTAGATAATCCAAAATCGGTCAAACTTCAAGTCAAACAAATAGCTCTAGCCCAAAAACAACTACGAACTATCAAAAAAGAAGTTAATATAGCTATTCGTACTATCAATCAAGCAGCAAATCAATCTTATCCTGACAGTGTGCTATCGGTTGGATTAGATATTTTTGGTAAGAGTCGGTTGGCGGGTACGATTAGATCTGAGACACGACGGCAAATCGAGCGACATAAAATAGATGCTCGTCAACCCTATTTAGATATGAAAGACTGGATCGATCGATTAATTTTAGAAGGAGATAGACTCAAGTTAATAGCTGAAGAATATATCTTGAGCAATTGATAATAAATATTTACCGCTCATTCAGATCTTTCTAAATTCGATCGACCTTGCGTTCTAATCTCATCAAATAACTCGTGGAGAGTATCCTGATTATATTCTGTCGATTGACCTCGATCGATTTGTTCGATTCCGGTGGTAAGATCTTGACGGAGTTCGGCTAATTTAAACGATCGCAATTGGGAGCATCTCACCTTTGCAAAAACATTAGGCAGTAAGCTGACCGTTAAGATAAGCTGAACGAAGTTGTAACATTCGGGGGATGTTTTCTAATTTCCATTGTTCGCCAGAAATTTTCATCCGTCTACCAATCTGTTTTACTGCTGATTCAACGGCACCAGAGCCAATCGAACATAAGCCAGACTGTGAAAAATACTCATAGTTAATGATTCGTGTCGAATGCTTTTTCAGATATGCGATGAAATTGATAGCAGGCTTCTTTTTCAAATCGACAAATAGCGCACTTGCTAATTCGGTCTGACCTTGCCATAACAATGTCTCTGCAACTTTTAACCGTTTGAGCGACCCACCAACTTTATAAAGATTTTCTTTGAGGTGATACCAATCTAAAATCTCTTACCTCATTTCAGTACTACCAATTTCCGCAAATAGATTCCAAACACCATCATGACCATCACCTAAACAAACTAGGGGAAATAGAAGGCGTTGACTGTTTACCCAATCGCTTAAAGATTGGTTGTCTTGAAAAAAAGCACCATAGTAAACTCCTTGTAGTCGGACAGCTTTATAGTCCCGCCAATAACTCTCTACACCCTGGACTTCAGCGCGGATGCGGACTTTGCCACCATCAATGCTCACTTCTGACACACCCTGTAGAGCTTGTGGCTCATCAAATTCCTGTCGTTGCACCAGTCGTTGAAATGTGCTGTGAGACACTTCAATCCCTGTCAATGCTTTGATGTCTTGTTCCGCAGCTTGAAATGATTCATTCCCGCCCAGTAGTAGACAGTTTTTTTCCAACAGTGGGCTTTTGACTATATGGTTTTAGCCCCAATTTTTTTGCTTGCCGATCTGTAATAATTAGCTCCCCCACCATACTTTTTACTACTCTTTCTCTTCCCTTTTCTGTTCCTGTAACTTGTTTGATAAAAAAAAGCAACTTTAGGACTCACGGACTCTAGCATTTTTGTTCTTACTGATCGCTCTACCTGCTCGAAATTTATCAGTTCTTTCGTTGCAGTATTTCGATACAGAATTTCTGCTACTTCCTGAATGCAAGCTTCCATCCGTTGGCTATCTTGCTCATTCATCATCTGTTACCCTTATTTTTTGTACTCTTAGTGTAAATGTATTAGCTCACACTTACACTATACTTGCAAAGGTGAGATGCTCCCATCGCAATTCGGCTTCCATCGACTTCATTCGATCAATTAGTGACTGAAATGCCCCAGCTCCTTGCACGACTACCGCAGCTTTGCCGTTAACTGTCAGAACTAATGGTGACTGACTAGCCTGAAGTTGTACATAAGCGTTAGCATTACGCTTGAAGTCTGTAGGAGAGTGGATATTGTTGAGGTCGATCGACATCTGATTAAGTGTTGAATTCAACACCTTGATTATAACTCTCATCCGCAAGGGTCGCAGACAGCGGATAATGGAGGTCGATTGTATATTTAACTTTATTATTTATGACTACTGCGGTTCAGACTCCAGCCTTTGCCGAAGGGATTCAATATTTTGGGGAATCGATCCCAGGATTCGATACTTATGGCAAGACACCAGTTATCGCTGCTGGGCAAACGGGCATCAATGATGCAAACGATCCCGCCGCCGCTTTTCAAACCTTGCTCTACGCCGACGCGCTGCGCTATCTAACTCTGCAAGTCTGCGCTAGCAAAGCATCGGGACATCCGGGCGGATTTGCCAGCCAAGCCGAAGTCTATGCTTCATTGGTAATGCTCGGACATAAGAATATTCTCACCGAAGTCGGACATCATGCACCAGGATTCTATAGTGCCATGTTTCTCGATCGATCGTTGGAAGCAATGGGTATCGATACAGTTCAGCAATTGCGAGACAAGTTCCGCGAAAAAGATGGACTGATTGGGCACTTATCTGGCTCTATACCTGGTATTCTCGCTCCGGCGGGGCCTTTGGGTCAAGGGCAACATTTCGCGATGTCTGCGGCGAAATTGCATCGAGACAAATTATTCCCCTTCACTGTCGGCGATGGTGGTTTGGGCGAGCCATATATTATCAGTGCGATGCAGCATTTTCATACTGCGTTCCCGACGGTGACTAATTTCTTACCTGTATTGGTGTGGAATGGTTATTCTCAGGAGCATCACAGTATGGTGTCTACCAAGACTAATCAAGAGATGCTCAGTTATTGGCAGGGTAATGGTTTTGATGAAGTCATTCTCGTCAATGCCAAGGATTTTGACGACAAAAATCAGACTGGCGAATATGTTGATGGTACCCTGTTCTCGATCGAGCAACGATTAGCCTTTACTCAAGCCATTCTAGCTGGTGTTGATAAAGCGGCTAAAGCTGCCCTCAGTGGGAAATTAACCGTCTTTATCATCAAACAACTCAAAGGCGCGGGAGTTCACGCCACAGGTTCCAAATCCCATAACCTATACGCCCATCACACCCTCGATCATGCCGACATTATTAGCGGCTTAAAAACTCGCGCTCTCCATCCCCAAGCCTGGGAACTAGTGCGAACTAATTGCGAACGCGCTGGCGGTGGCTCCTCCTCCCAAGTAGCCGTCACTGAATCAATATTACCAGTCCCCAGCCTCGGCGATCTTCCCCTCGAAGAATATGCAGCAGGCGAAGCTAAAGTATCCACTACTGCAATGGGGCGATTAGTCGGCTATGTGGGGCAACAGGATAAAAACTTCATCGTCAGTAATGCCGATGGGAATGAAGCTTCAGGGATTGCCAATATCAACCAAGCTCTGAAAATCATCCACCCCACCACCGACGAATTATACTTCCAATCACCCGACGGGCAAGTCTACGAACCCCTGAGCGAAGATGCTTGCGCGGGACTTGCCGCCGGACTTGCCCTAATGGGTGCGCGTACCCTCTGGTGTTCCTACGAATCCTTCGCCATCAACGGCTTACCCATCTGGCAAACCGTCACCCAAGCAATGGCAGAACTCCGCCGCCCCACACCTTCTACCATTACCCTCTACACCGCAGGGGCACTAGAACAGGGGCGCAACGGTTGGACGCACCAACGCCCCGAAATCGAAGCCTACTTCGCCTCGATGATGCGGAATGGCAACGTCTTCCCCGTCTTCCCACCGGATGCAAATAGTATCCAAGTCTGCTATGACTGGGCATTAACTACCCAAAATAAAGGCGTAGTCATCACCGCGAGTAAATCACCCTTACCCATCCGTACCACCTTCGCCCAAACTCGGCAAGGGTTGGAAGATGGCGCGGTAGTCTTGCAATCAACCCCTGGCGACAAGCAAGTAGTCTTCGCAGTTATCGGCGACATGACGCTAGCACCAGCGTTTGAGGCGGCTGCATTTTTAAAAACCGAAGGTATCGGCTCAAAAATCGTCTCCATTATCAATCCTCGTCGCCTCTATCGTCCTAGCGATGTCGCCTGGGATACCTGTAGTCAACCTGACGGTGGTTTCCTCAGTGATGCTAAGTTCGCCGAAATCTTCGGTGGCAGTGCCTTAATCGGCGTTACAGGTGGCGCACCTGCGATGTTAGAGCCTGTAATGTTGCGATCGACCTCACCTCGCGATACCTTCGCCTGGAAGCGTGGCGAAACTACAGCGAGTGCTGGTGAGTTAATGGCATTTAATGGGATAACCGCTGAGGCTATTTGTAAGCGGGGATTAGAGTTAGTGGGTTAAGATTCGGTCGAGGTAGGGGCAATTTATGAATTGCTCCTACCTCAATATCGATCTTCGGCACAAGGCAGAGCCTACGCCAACGATAGAGCTTCAGGTACATCGCACTGTACGAATGAGCGGTTTGTTGAAGAGCGATACCTATAGCAAATGCTATAATCCATTCAGATAGTAAGTTTCAGGAGTTGGAGCTATTCCTACATCAGAGCAAAAGACACAGTGCTATCTACTGTGTTGCCGATTCACCAGATTCTACTTACCAATTAATCTCGTTCAGTTTGATAAAAGAACAGGAAATATCTTCTTTTTAGCAGGTGATGAAAATACTATCGAAATATATCCTAACGGTAAGTGGAGATACATTTAATGAATCAGCTTAATTACCAACAGATGAGTCAGAAAGAATTGCGGGAGTACGTTCTTGCCCATCGTGAAGATGAGGCAGCTTTTCATGCCTATGTCGATTTGCTACATGCAGAAGGAAATTGGGTAGAAATGCCAGCTTTAGAGTCAGAGCAAGATCTAGATAATTATCCTGAATTTATCGATCGCATACGTCAAGGTTCTAATGGTTAAGTATGGAATGCTTATACTGTAAAGCTCAGATGGAGAGAGGGACAGTCCCTTTTCGCATCGATCGCAATGGCTACCACATCTCGTGGGATGCTATTCCTGCATGGGTATTAAACAGCTCGAATGTCGATCGCTAATTCATCAATTTGAGCTAGGATAATCGCCCAATAGAGCGGGATATTTAAGCTTAAATTGTCCTTGACGCAGCTCATCGGGGCAGGGCATTCGATCGAGCCGAATTAATTCAGCAATTGCGGCGGTTTCGGTATCTCGTTTGCTGCTAGCTGCGGCTAATACTCGATCGTCTTTGACATAAAAAGCGATAAATTCTCGTCGATCTAAATCACCATCAATAATCAATTCATCCCAGGCTGTCGCGTGTCCGACATAGCGAATCGGGAACTCAAACTGTGCGCTCCAAAATACCGGAACGCCGCGAAACTTAGTTGGGTTTCCAACCATATTATGCGCTGCAATCCGTCCGTGCTGGGCAGCAATCCGCCAATGCTCGACCCGCAGGGAACCTGATGTAAGCCAATCTGGATATCGCGCAATATCTCCAGCAGCATACACACCTTCTGCCGCGCACAGATATTCATCGACGAGGATACTCCGATCTTGGGGATCTAAATCGATACCAGTGATGAAATCAGTCACAGGTTTTACACCAATTCCAACTACTACCAGATCGGCAGACAAGCGATCGCCATTATCGAGAACAACGGTTTCAACTGTACCTTCACCTTCTAATTGCGCCACTTTTCGACCCATTTTAAATGTGACACCTTGCTCCTGATGAACTTGCTCAAAAAGATGTCCGATTTCTGCACCTAAACTCTTTTCAAATGGGAAAGAAGCTGGAGAAACAATTGTTACTTTTACGCCCTTTTGAGTAAGTCCAGCGGCGATTTCCATACCGATGAAACTAGAGCCGATAACTACTGCTCGATCGGTATTTTTGGCAGATTCCAGCAGGCGATCGGCATCGGCAAAACTCCGCAGCGTCAAGATATTTTGTAAGTCCGCACCTGGAACTTCTAACTGAATCGGTTGGGTACCAGTGGCAATCAGTAGCGAATCATAAACAAG
>JAJAZF010000476.1 GCA_026785875.1 Chamaesiphon sp.
CCCACAAACACAGCTAGTAGTCGCCGCAAATGCTGGTGCAGCCGATGACTTTACCGATACCATCAATCCCTACTTTGATGGGGATGGGGCGAGTGGCTCGATTTCTACTTTTGGCAATCGTCCCTCGATTTACTATACCGTCCAAGGTCAAGGTGTCGGCATTCGGCACAAGTTAAGCGAGACAACCGAACTGAGTGTAGGCTATTTAGCCCGGAGTGGTAACGATCCAGCGACAGGAAGTGGATTATTTGGTGGTGGCTATGGTGCGCTGGCGCAAGTCAGCTTTAAGACAGGAGAAAATTCTAAAGTTGGTGTAACTTACACGCGGACTTTTAATTCCGATCCGGGTACGGGTAGTCTTAATGCTAACTTGGGTGGAATTAGTAATAACTTTGGGTTGCAAGGTTCTTTTCAAGTCACTCCTCAACTTGCCCTCGGTGGTTGGGCTGGATATACCCAGAATCAAGCCATTGGTGGCGACAGACAAATCTGGAATTGGGCACTGACGGCGGCTGCACCAGATTTAGGTGGTAAAGGGAATTTAGCGGGTTTCTTAGTTGGGCAAGAACCAAGGGTAACAGCTTCAGGGATAGATCCTGCGACTGGTAACAATACTACGGATACTAAATCTGGGCTGCATATTGAGGGATTCTATCAATTCAAAATCAATGACAGTCTCAGTATTACGCCAGGAATTATTTATTTGACGGCACCCAATCAGGATGCAAATAGCACTGGTGCGGTAATTGGTGCATTGCGGACTACGTTTACTTTCTAACCTAGTTGCAAGTTATGGGGTGAGGAAATCGATAGGCCTCACCCTACGTTTGTCGTGTCTAACTAGCGTTAACTAAAGTCTAGATTGTTTCATCGAGCCGATCGATCGCAATACTTTAGTTTGGGAGAGAACTTAACTAAATTCTAGATTGTTTCATCGAGCCGATCGTTGGCAAAGCCGCTCTGAAAGAGAATCGCCGCCTGATAAAAGTTGAAAATCTGCCGATCTTGCAAACTGTAGAATACATGCCGTCCCTGTTTGCGAAAATTGACCAATCGAATCGCCCTGAGCGTTCTTAACTGATGGGATACCGCCGATTCATTCATCTCCAAGAGTGCGGCTAAATCCCCGACGCACATTTCCTGTGTTGCCAGGATCGATAGAATTCGTAACCGATTGGGATCGGCTAAAAAGCCCAAAAACTCCGACAGCCGCTGTGCCTTTTCCACCGTGAGCATTTCGGTGGGAATGGAGTTTGCGTCGTCAGAGTGAATCGGATGGGGAGCCTCACAACAGAGATCTTCCCCATCATCAATACTAGTAGGCTGATTTGACATCTAAGCGTTGCAGCCACAGCCTGTATGTCCGCAGCCTTGTCCAGCGGGATGACCATTAGCACAAGCATCGCCGCAGTAGTGTTTGCCGTCTTTGAGGATTGCCTCTGAGAGCGAAACTACGCACAAACAAGATTCACAAGCACATTTCATTTGGGTGACAGTAGACATGGTGGATCTCCGTTTAGTTATATGTATATCCTAACACATGAATGCACATTCAGGTATTAATGTAGGAATCTTTACAGTTTGTCGCTCGGTCGGCTTTATAATGGCGATAGCCAAACCAATTTTTAAGATGAAATTATTTAACTTACTATGGCTATCTGTTGCGGGAGTTGTGGGAGCTAGTTATCTCGCTCAAGCTGACTCGCCACAGCTAAAGCCACAGCCAGAGGCACTCAAACCCTGGAAAATCCAACCAGTAGCGGTGCCCGTCATCGACACGCGATCGGCTCATCAAGCATTATTATCGAGACAGAAACAACTAGCTGACAAAGAATTTAGTTGTGATTGTAATGGCTGTAGAGTAGCAGCACGACAGGTAGGCGTGACACTGAACTAGATCGAAAGTTCGCCAGAGCGAACCAGTTGACGGATCGAAGTTACACAATTTTTATCCATGATTCGGCGATTCTCTTAGCTCCAAAGGAGCGGCTTCGCCAACAGAGAGGCTGTGCCTACGGCAGGCTACGCCAACGCCAACGAGATTAGTGGATAGCAATATTATATGCCACCAAAATCCCGTTCGCATAGTGTAGGCAAAGCCTAATCGAGTCCTAATTCGCTTTTACACGGAAAGTTCGCCCGATTCTACTAGTTGGCGGATGCTGCTAGCGCAATTCGCATCGCCGTAGTATTTATTGAGTGCTGGCTAGTGGGCAAATCTGCAAGCCCACAGGAGTGTCAATAATCGCCACCAGTACGCCAAATACTTCAGCAACTATTTCTGGCGTAATTACCATTTCAGGGATGCCAACGGCGATGAGAGAGCCATCTTTGAGCATTGCCAACCGATCGCTATACCGAATTGCGAGGTTCAGTTCATGGAGTACGGTAATGATGGTTAATTCCTGTTGCTGTTGGAGATCTTTGAGGAGGGTGAGCAGTTCGAGTTGATAGCGGAGATCTAGATAGGTAGTTGGCTCGTCAAGTAGTAAAATGCGGGGATTTTGGGCGAGAGCCAAAGCCAGGAATGCACGTTGACGTTCGCCACCAGAGAGGGATTCAACCGATCGATCTGCAAATTGAAATACTTGTGTTAATATCATGGCTCGATCGACTTGAGATCGATCGATTGCAGTCAATTCCCACTGATACCAAGGTTGATGGGGAGTACGCCCCAAACTGACTAATTGTTGTACTGTTAAACCACTCGGTACAGTCTGTTGCTGGGGTAGTAGAGCCATTTTCTGGGCGACAAGATGCGGGGGTTCGGTATGAATTGCTTTACCATCGAGCCAGACGATGCCCTGTTGCGGTTTGAGCAAATGACTGAGGAGTTTGAGCAGGGTAGATTTGCCAGAACCGTTACCGCCCAATAAGCTCAACCATTCACCGCGATTGAGTTGTAGGTTTAATTGATGGATAATCGATTTTGACGGGTAGCCACCAGTCAGATTTTCGGCAATTAATAGAGATTGATTCATGAGTGGATATTCCGTTGTTGATGCAGGATAATCCACGCGATAATCGGCGTACCAATCAGTGCTGTCACTGAATTAATCGGTAGCACAGATCGTCCTCCAGGCATTTGGGCGATAATATCTGCTACTAGCGCAAAACTTCCCCCCACCAGACTCGCCGCCGGAAATAACCAGCGCAAATCGGCGGTTCGCAATAATCCTCGACAGAGATGGGGTACAGAGATGCCAATAAACGCGATCGGACCGCAAAAAGCTGTTACGATGCCAGCCAGGAGTGAAGAACTAACCAGTACAAGTAGGCGCAACCGCTCGTTGGCGAAGCCTACCGGAGGTAATCGAAATTCCCAGACTTTGGGCTTGGTTTTCCCCCAATAGCAACGGATTTAGTGACGGCGCGACGAGGATTGCCAGCATTAAACCACTCAAAATGCCGATACTCATCATTGGTAACTGTTCCCAAGTCACCCCACCAAAACTGCCCATCGTCCAATTCAGATAAGATTTGACAGGCTCGGCGGTACTAAAATAGAGCAACAGTTCCACCATCGCCCCCGTACCGTAGCCAAATAACAGCCCTAGCACCAGTAAGCTAGTCGAACTTTGGACTCGCCGCGCCGCAATGATTACCAACCCCGTGACTATTCCCGCCCCCAAACAAGCAGCAACGATCGTACTATAATTACCGATCGCACCTAAACTAGCTAAACTGATTCCAAATAGCTGCGTACCTAATATCACTAAAGCAACACCCAAACTAGCTCCCGCACTAATTCCTAGTACAGATGGCCCCGCTAGGGGATTATTAAATAGGGTTTGCAGTTGCAATCCACTGGTAGATAAAGCGGCTCCAGCTAATACGGCGGTAATCGCTTTGGGTAGTCGAAATTGGATGACAATATCGCTCCACGACTCTTTTTGAGGAATGCCGCCTAGCAAAATAGTGACGACATCACCGAGGGGAATAGAAACCGAACCCATTGCTAGACTAGTCAGAAAGATTGGAATTGGGAGGATAAATAATAATCCTAAAACAATCTGGCGACGCTCTATTTTACTGACTCGCAATCTTATCGGGGGTTGTCTATTTAGCTTTGGTGGTGCAGGATCGATCGGCATCCATTCGCGATCTTCGATCGATTCACTCGTTATTTTTTCACGCATAATTTAGAGGCTCGGAATATTTATGGCTAGGATTGAAATCATCCGATCGTTGCTAGTGGGTGAGGGCGGGTTCAAATTATATTTTTGGTAAGTTCGTAATCGATGTTATAAACCCGCCCCTACAGATGGTAGATTTCGATAATAAACAAATTGATGTTGAGGCAATAATTCTGGATGCAAGGCTTTAACTAAATCGGCTAATACCAAATCGGGATTAGCGGTTCCACCCTCCCAAAAATCATTCCCGCCAGTGGCATTCATCCTCGCTATCGGGTTAAATAGCTTGGTATTTTTCACCGCTCTAAATTTGCTATATCTTCGATCTGTATTCGTAATATCGCTAACATTACGCCAAGCTTGACTACTATTAATCCAAACTTCGGCTGGGGAGCATCCCAATCATGCGAGTGAAATTATTAAGCTGAACAAGAGCTGAAAAGTAGCTGGCGATGGCATTTATTGAACATGCAGCAGCTCTCGGTAGTTTTTATTCACCTCAATCTTAATAACTTTTTTTAACTTAAAGA
>JAJAZF010000477.1 GCA_026785875.1 Chamaesiphon sp.
TCAAAAAAATTTTGCCACCCAAAAAAACAAACCCGCGTTTAAAACCACGCGGCTGTTTTTGGGCCCCGTACCCCGCAAAAAAACACAGCCGAGGCAAACCCGAACGAGTGGGATGGGTTACTAGTTCAGAGAACTGCTAGATTTACTTAGCATCTGGCCAAACTGTTGGAGCTTCTCGCCTTGTGAGCCATCCGCTTGGCTGGCAGTTCGCGTGGTTTCATCTCCGAGTGTATTCAGCAACTTGCCGATAGCCGCGCCGTCAGGATTGCCCGATTGCAGTTGCTGCTTGAGCTTGCCCAGGTTTTCGTTGATGGACTTGGCTCCGCTGAATTCGGCTTGCTCCAGCGTTTCCATCCAGCCGTCAATGTTCTCGATGCCCTTGGCGACACCGATCTCGGTGAGGCTATTCTGGAAGGCTTTGATGGTGCTGTCTAAAGTCATTGTCATCTGCGATTCCTCCGAATCTGGAGCGAGGAGATTCCTGCTCCGCTAATGGGTTGATTCCTAATATGAAAAATCTTTCCTGATGCTCCTCAGTGATGAGACTCAGTTGCTCAACAGTGTATAATTCAAGCAATAAGAAAAACTCTGTCTAATGGAGGATACCTAAGTATCTAGAAAGCTAAGATGATGTATCGTCGATATTACCTCGATCGAGTAAAAATAAATTGATAAATTGTTAGTACCTTAGATCTCATCTGATTAAATTGGACAAATATCATCACGATCGACAACATAATTTTTGAATAAATGCTAGCATGAAAAAAGTTTAAGCAATTTACGATCGAATATACGTTGATACCTCCGTAACTTATCCGACCGATAATCTAGGTAATCCTTCAACTTCGCTCCAGTAATAGCTTCTTTCGGTCGAGCTAGATTTAGAGCTGGATTCAATTTTTAGCTGATTTAATATTTTTTCAACAATTGGCAATGCAAAAATTGCGATAACTTTTGTTATACGACCGCGAAGCATTATGTAAGTCAATCCAGCAGTTGTCGGGGGACAATAAAGGTATCTAAAAATTTGAATCCCAGCTAAAGAGAATTTAGTGACAACCTAAAATTTTAAAATGGATTGAATTAAATTTGACTGTAAATAATTCACTTGCAATAATAAAATGGCGTTTGGTTAACGGATGTTTGCAACAATTCGTATGATGGGACAAAATTCACTAAATTGAGGTAAATCGTGGCTTTACAGGTGAATGTCGATCCCGCAGTCCTGACCATCAATCAAGGCAACACCGTAATGGTGACGCAGCTCGACGGATCGATTAATTATTACATCCTCAAAATTGACGGCAACGATCGGTTGCCTTCAAGCCTATGCGAACGATTGCCACTCGAAGCTGAAATCCTCCAGCAGCAATGGTATGCAGAATCGACCAAAATCGCGACGGCTCAAGAAGAGATTTATCGCCTGTATCAACGCTCGATCGAAGATATGAGCGCATTACGACTCGACGATCCCGATCTAGCTGATGATATTTGGATTCCGGCGGCGGGTGTGCCGTGGTTTGTCAGCGTGTTTGGGCGCGATAGTCTGATTGCTAGTTTGCAAAATACGATCGTCCATCCAAAGTTAGGATTGGGTGCTTTAAAAAAACTCGGTCAACTCCAAGCCATTACCGTCGATGATTGGCGCGATGCCCAACCTGGTAAAATCCTCCACGAACTGCGATCTGGCGAACTCGCGCACTTTAATCGCATTCCCCATACTCCTTATTATGGCACTGCCGACGCGACTCCCCTAGATCTCATCGTGTTGCATGAGACTTGGAAGTGGACGGGCGATCTGACTTTATTACATGAATATCGTGATATCGCGCTGCGCTGTCTGGATTGGATCGATCGCTATGGGGATCTTGATGGCGATGGCTTTCAGGAATACCAATCGAAATCCTCGCAGGGCACCCAAGATCAAGGCTGGAAAGATTCCGGCGATGCGATCGTCTATCCAGATGGTAGCTTGGTGAAAGGGCCGATCGCATTGTGTGAGTTACAGGGCTACGTTTTTGATGCGTGGCTGCGGATGGCAGAGGTATTTGATGTACTAGGCGAACCCGATCGATCGGTCGAATTACACCGCAAAGCCAGTGAGTTGCAGCACCGTTTCGAGCACGCGTTTTGGTGCGACGACCTCGAATATTATGCCTTTGCCCTCGATGGCGACAAACAGCCCGTCCGTTCGATCGCCTCGAATCCAGGGCACTGCTTGTGGAGTGGTATTATCAGTCTCGATCGCGCTCAAAGCGTCATCCGGCGATTGATGGATGCTGACATGTGGAGCGGTTGGGGGATTCGCACGCTCTGTGCCAAACATGCTAGCTACAATCCCAATTCGTACCATTGCGGCTCGATATGGGCGCATGACAACGGGATTATCGCCTTGGGGTGCAAACGCTACGGCTATGCGACTGAAACCGCGCGGATCGCTCGGGGGATTTCCGAAGCTGCCAGCCACTTCCAGAACTATCGGGTTCCCGAAGCCTACACGGGCATTCCTGCCCAACCGAATGCGTTTCCCGTGCAGTATATTCAAGCCAATCTCCCGCAAGCCTGGGCGTTAGGCTCGGTGTTTCATCTACTCCAAGCGATGCTGGGTTTGCAAGCCGATGCGCCGAATCAGCGGCTGTTCGTCGATCCAGATCTACCGAACTGGTTGCCCGATCTTACCTTACATCAACTCGCGATCGGCGATGCGAAGGTCGATCTGCGGTTTTGGTTGGCAGATGGTAAAACACATTGGGATGCCGATGTGACGCAAGGAACGATCTCAATCGAGCAAAAATCCTGGCAGCCTTGGTAAGTAAGGTTTAGTTAAATCCTATATCGATCGCTACTCGAATCGATCGGTCGTTTGTGACGATCGCCCGATCTCAGTATTTACAAATCAAAAATATCTATTATGATATTCGGCAGCACAGCAGTTTTTATTAATTCAAAAAATATAATTATTTTAGATTGTAGCAAGGGAAATAAGGATTAGGAATTATAAATGTAGCTGTTCCATTCAAAGTATTTAAGTAGTTAATTATCCTCGATAGGTTGATAAATGAACAATCATATCTCTATCTAAATAGAGATATGATCTAGAATTGCAATTGATAGGATTGTAGTAATCTAAATTATATTATTCAAGCCAAAGTTCATCTCGAACGGTAAGATTCTAACTGTGTATTTATAATACATACGATCCTAAAACTGGTAAATTTAAGTGCTGAGTTCTGGACTGAACTGTAAAAATAGAAGTACTTTAATATCCAGTTTATCAGCGATCTACATCGGGACTCATCCGAGGCTGACTTATAGCTTGAGCTTTTATCGATGGTAAAAACAACTGCCCAAATTGAAGACTTAAATACTTACAGTATCGATCGGATCGATTGTCAGCCGCCAGAAGAATTTTACCTAGATCGATTCGAAGCAAGAACAGATCTCCGCAAGCAAGATCTCACAATCTGTCAGGAGTATATTTTACCGATTCCCTATCTTTGTCAGATCTACCACCTGCTAAATTTAAAGCATTTGGAAGTAGTTCATGGCTTTAGTCTCAACGGTTTAAAAATTGGTAACATCGGTTGTCTTGAAGCAACGGGGACAGGCGGCAAGATTAAGTTTGAAACCATGCTGGTATCTTCATTTAATTTCTTACGAATTTGGCGACAGCCAGTTGTCGAAGTCGAGTTAACACTACACGATCCTTATACGATTGAACTAAATATTGGTATCTATCGAGACAAAAAGATATCGATTCTCTTCAATATTTTACCACTTGGGGCAACTGAACATAAATTATCAATTAATATTTATAGTAGTGTAAGATTTTTTAAACCAATTCTCCAGATTTTATTACACGGTGCTACCTGTCTCACCTTACTAGAAGACATGCCCTATCTACGTCAGCTAGCCAAAAATAATCCTCATCACCTCGTTAAGGCGGCTCAAAGCTCTAACTGCCAAGCGATGCAGCTATTCAATCGCTTTGTTGATTTATATGGGTCTAATCTAGAATAGTTACTATCGATCTTACTAGATTTTCATTTTTGCAATAGTACAAAATATTTATATCTACTCAATTAATAAAAAATACACTTTAAAGTATTCATATTGACAGATTATTAAAGATAATCGATTAGTTAGATTATAGATATGGAGACGTTTGCTCAAGCTCATAATTTCTACATAGCTTTTTAGTCCCAACTCTACCAGAACTGTACAAATTCCGAAAATTATTCGGATAAAATTTCAATTTTATGCCCTACTTACATTATTGCTACTCGATCGGTCAACCGAAAAAAATCGTCCGATCGCCGCCCAAAAGAATATCAATTAAACTACCTGTTTTTCATCAGGATCAACGAGTGATATTTATTGGCGGATCGGGAATTATTCGGAGCTGTAAATCTGAGGCTGGAACTTGGAATTACCTGGTAGAGATGGCATTGGGAGCGCAGCCTGTTTTTGGTAGAGTAGGAGCAGAAACCATGCTAGTTCTTACTGAGGCAGATTTAGAAGCTGTGTGAGGTTTCGTGGTCATCCATATCGAAAGTACAGATCGTTATCCTTTATAGAGGTTGTCATGCCACAAGTTAAAGCTCAGGGTAAAACGTTTGAATGTAATGTCGGCGATAATCTATACCAAGTTTTGTCGGCTAATGATGTCAAAATTTTCAATGGCAATGCCAAGACCATCAACTGCTCTGGCAATGGTGCTTGTGGCTCTTGTACCGTGCAAGTAGACGGCAAGGTTTCTCCACCTAATTGGATCGAAAATATCTGGCACTCGTTACCTTTTGTGACTGCGATGGGAGATCGTCGTCTATCTTGTCAGACTCAAGTTTTAGGCGATATTGAAGTGATTAAATATGAAGGCTTTTTAGGTCGAGGTGCAGCCACAGTCTGGACATCAGCAGGAGATACAGATATAAAGATAATTGCCTAAGTTGTTAGAAAGATCGCGAACTCTAGCATCAGGGAGCGCGATTTTTTTTCGTGGGAGAGGAAGATCCGCAAAGGTTTCAGCTTTAGCGCAAGTTTCTGGACGATTGCTGATTTGACCCCTATTTTGTATCCACTCCACGTAAACCTGTGCAAACTCAAATAAATCCCGCACCTACCAACTCCGAACTGCCATATAACTTAGCTCAATGGAAACAGGGCTATCGATCGCAAAAACAAGAATACGATTATCAAATTACGGAAATTGATGGCGAAATCCCCGCCGAACTAACGGGGACATTATTCAGAAATGGCCCAGGCTTATTAGATATCAATGACATATCCGTCCGCCATCCGTTCGATGGTGATGGGATGATTTGTCAGATTACCTTTCACAATGGTAAAGCGTACTTTCGCAATCGATTTATTCAAACCAAGGCATATTTAGCCGAACGAGCAGCCAATAAATTTCTCTATCGCGGCGTATTTGGCACTCAGAAAACTGGTGGGTGGTTGAGCAATGTCTTGGATCTCAACTTAAAAAATATTGCCAATACCCAAGTCATCTACTGGGGTGGTAAATTACTCGCGCTCTGGGAAGCCGCCGAACCCTATCGGTTAGATCCCAAAACTTTAGCTACATTAGGGATTGAATATTTAAATAATACGCTCAAACCAGGCGATGCTTTTGCCGCGCACCCATTAATCGATCCCATTCAAAATAGAATGGTGAATTTTGCTTTAAAAGCAGGTAAATTCGATCGCACTGGACTGGTGACAACACTGACTATTTATGAGTTAGATCTAGATGGTGAAGTAGTAGCAGCGCATCCGCATACAATTCCTGGATTCGCTTTCATCCATGATTTTGCGATTACACCTAACTATTGTATCTTCTTCCAAAATCCTGTCGGCTTCAATCTCTTCCCGTTTCTATTTGGGTTGAAGGGTGCGGGTGAATGTGTCAAATTCCAACCAGAACAGCCGACGAAGATTGTCATCATTCCGCGCGATCCTCACAGTGGCGAAGTAGTCCAAACGCTCGAAACTAAATCGGGATTTGTGTTTCATCATGCCAATGCTTTCGAGCGCGATGGCAAGATTTCGATCGATTCGATTTGTTATGGCTCTTTCCCCGAAGTTCCACCCGATATAGATTTCCGCGACACCGACTTTAATACACTCGCGCCTGGACAATTATGGCGGTTTGAATTAGATCTCAAAAATCGTCGCGTCGATAGCCAACTCATCGAACCGCGCTGCTGTGAATTTCCCACGATTAACCCTGCCAATGTCGGACAACCCTATCGTTATACCTATATCGGTGCCGCCCAAACCCTCGATGGGAATGCGCCCTTACAGAGCATCCTCAAGCTCGATCGTGACTCTGGCACTCAACAACTCTGGACGGCTGCACCGCAGGGCTATGTAGGCGAACCTGTCTTCGTCCCCCATCCGCAGGGCACTCAGGAAGACGATGGTTGGCTGATTGTGATGGTGTATAATGGTGTACGCGATCGATCGGCAGTAGTGGTATTAGATGCCGCAGATTTGACCAAAGGCGCGATCGCGACTCTCCATCTGACTCATCATATCCCCTACGGTTTGCATGGCAGTTGGACGGATACAGTGTTTATCGACGATTTAGCTCATTCTTAACTCGCTCGATCGGGATATAGCGGTTCCTTACTTGGTGAGATACATTCACTAGCCACCTTAGTGGTGCAGAAAACTCCTGAAACGGTTACAGGGAGAAGGTAGTGATAAAAAACAAGAAAAGGGAGCGCTCTCCACAGTGGGAAAATTGTTTGAGCAAAAAACATCGCCACTGGAATCATGAGCGCAAACCCACTCTATCGTCAACTATTCAACCAATTGAGTCAATGGCTCATCCCAAAATATCTTCGCCACTCGACCAACTGTGCAGAGATCGTCGCAGCGATGCTGAGTGCGGAAAGTGCCAGCCTTGCACAACTGTTTTAGGCGATGTTTACTGTAATTTAGGTACAGCGGTAGAGTCGAGGTGTAAAAGAACCGTGGGCGGTGCTGACCGATACACCCTTGTCGCTGCAAACATTTCAGCTTTATGGTCGGCGGTTTAGTGAGAACGTAAAAAGTTAGACAGGCGAGTTGAGTTTTCTAAGGTTATTTTATTTTCTTATTCTTGCATAAAATATTTTTGGGTCTTCTGGTTAAAGTATGCCTAGCTAATAGATAGCCGCCAGCAAATTAAGCATCTTAACCGGAAATTGGTAAAGTTTCTGAACCCATATCCTGAACGTTTAATTAGCAAAAGGTTTGTTGTTGATTCCTTCAACAGCACCACTTGTTGTTCGCGATTCAAAGTAGTTGGTAATTTCTCCGAACTATCTACCGATTGTTTCCACACTATCCTTAAATATCTCCGGCTCTCCTGAGTTTTGAGTGATAATTTAAACTTATATGCCTCCTGGAATAGGTTTCAGCGATCGAGTAATCACATCTTTTTATCCCATTGATACACTTGCCACCGTAAACCCAGGAGAGCCAGTACTTTTTAATGGAGCGGCGGTGAATATCGATGCTAATTTCCGCCCGATCCAAACTCGATCGACAACAAGAGGATTAATGTAGTGCGTAATAGATCCCGAGCTGCTGGAGATCGTTACCAGACCTCCTAGACCCATCTACTGTGTTCTCGTACCGCTAACCCTTATAATAAAAGTCGATCGTCAAAATTATTTAAGATAGGTAATTATCGTGGCTGCTACTCTCCAATCACCCGCTACAGCACGTCGAGTTGTGTTTCCATTTACTGCCATTGTCGGGCAAGAGGAAATGAAATTGGCTCTGTTATTGAATGTGATTGACCCTTTCATCGGTGGGGTAATGATCATGGGCGATCGAGGTACGGGTAAATCCACCACGATTCGGGCATTGGCAGATCTGCTACCAGAAATTGATGTGGTAGCTGGCGATGCTTTCAATAGTCATCCGAGCGATCCAGATCTGATGAGTGAGGAGCTACGTCAAGAATTTTTGACAACTCAGGTAACTTTCCCCGTCGCGACTAAAAAAGTGCCGATGGTAGATTTACCCCTAGGTGCGACAGAGGATCGCGTCTGTGGCACGATCGATATTGAAAAAGCCCTCGCTGAGGGTGTCAAAGCTTTTGAGCCTGGATTGCTCGCCAAAGCCAATCGCGGCATTTTATATGTAGATGAAGTCAACCTGCTCGACGATCACTTAGTAGATGTCTTGCTCGACTCGGCGGCTAGTGGTTGGAATACTGTCGAACGTGAAGGGATCTCGATTCGTCACCCCGCTCGATTTGTACTAGTCGGCTCGGGAAACCCAGAAGAAGGCGAATTACGTCCTCAATTACTAGACAGGTTTGGGATGCACGCCGAAATTCGGACTGTCAAAGAGCCAGCACTGCGGGTACAAATTGTCGAGCAGCGATCGGATTTCGACCAAAACCCCAACAAATTTACGACTGAATATCAATCCGAACAAGTATCGCTCCAACAGCGGATCGTCGATGCTCAAACCAGGCTGGTAAGCGTCACCCTTGATTACGATCTGCGCGTAAAAATCTCCCAAGTCTGCTCGGAATGCGATGTAGACGGACTAAGAGGCGATATCGTCACCAACCGTGCTGCCAAGGCTTTAGCCGCCTTTGAAGGGCGCACAGAGGTCACTCTAGATGATATCAGCCGCATCATCGCCCTGTGTCTGCGCCATCGACTCCGCAAAGATCCGCTCGAATCGATCGATTCTGGCTATAAGGTAAATAAAGTCTTTGCTGAAGTATTTGGTGTCGAGTTGGCAGGAACATGA
>JAJAZF010000478.1 GCA_026785875.1 Chamaesiphon sp.
GACTCTGAGTATCTCATCGTATCTGATGACTGGGTACATGAAACGCGATCCGCGATCGAATGAAGCGGCGTTAAAATACCTTTTGATTGGTGCGTCGAGTTCGGCGGTATTTCTCTATGGTGTATCCCTACTGTATGGACTGTCTGGCGGCGAAACTACCCTACCAGAAATCGCGATCGGCATTGCCAATGCTAATGGTAGTCTATCATTGGGCTTGGTCGTATCTCTAGTATTTGTCATTGCCGGAATTGCCTTTAAAATTTCGGCTGTGCCCTTTCACCAGTGGGCACCCGATGTGTATGAAGGTTCGCCAACTCCAGTAGTGGCGTTTCTATCTGTCGGTTCCAAAGCTGCTGGATTCGCCTTGGCAATTCGACTATTAGTCACAGCTTTTCCGCAGGTAATCGAGCAGTGGCATTTTGTATTTACCGTGCTGGCGATTTTGAGCATGGTGCTGGGAAATGTCGTCGCGCTAGCTCAAACGAGTATGAAGCGGATGCTAGGATATTCCTCGATCGCTCAAGCTGGATTTGTGATGATTGGGATGGTAATCGGTACTGAAACTGGTTATGCCAGTATGGTATTTTACCTATTGGTCTATTTATTTATGAACTTGGGTGCATTTGCCTGTGTGATTTTATTTACACTGCGGACGGGTACCGATCGGATTAGCGATTATTCTGGTTTATATCAAAAAGATCCCTTCCTCACGCTCGCACTCAGTATCTGCTTGCTGTCTCTAGGTGGAATTCCCCCCTTGGCTGGTTTCTTCGGCAAAATCTACATCTTTTGGGCAGGCTGGAAGGCTGGTGCTTATGGGTTAGTATTACTAGCATTAGTAACTAGCGTCGTGTCGATTTACTACTATCTCCGCGTCGTCAAGATGATGGTAGTCAAAGAACCCAACGAAATGTCTGATGTCGTCAGAAACTACCCAGTTACAAATTGGAATCTCCCTGGAATGCGCCCGCTCCAAGTTGCCACCCTGGCTACATTGATCGCGACTTCGCTAGCAGGTATTCTCTCCAATCCACTATTTACGCTCGCTAATGACTCTGTGAGCCACACCCCGATGTTGCAAGCTAGTTTAGAGCGACGAGTGGCTGTTAAGTAGAGGGTAGGGGCAGTAGGTAAGAATATTACTGAACTGTCGTCCTAACTATCAATCCCCAATTTCCCTATCCTCACATCTTGCACCAGTTTGAACATACTAGTACTAACCGTAGATCCAGGGTACCCATAAAGGGCACCCCTACAGGTTAATTGTGTAGGGGTGCCCTGTCTTGTCGTTTTTTTATGCGGGGGGAACCCCCGCATAAAAACGCCGCTTTATGGGTACCCTAAGCTCTCTGCTTCTACTAGTCTTTATGTATTGGTGCAAGATGTGAGTATCCCCACTTTCCCTATCCCCATTTCCCTATTCCCTACACCCATTTCCCCTACTCCCTACCCTCTACCCTCTACCCTCTAAATGCGAATCGTCTTCTTTGGTACTCCTCAATTTGCCATTCCAACATTGGAAAGACTCTTATCCGAGTCGCAATTTGAGGTGGTTGGGGTAGTGACACAGCCGGATAAGAATCGAGGGAGGGGGAATAAATTATCGCCGTCGCCGATTAAAGAGGTGGCTACGGCGCATCAAGTCCCAATTTGGCAACCCGCAAGGATCAAAAAAGATCCCGAAACGATCGAGGCATTGCGCCAATTAAAAGCAGATATATTTGTAGTGGTAGCCTACGGACAGATTTTGTCTCAAGAAATTCTCGATTTGCCGAAATCGGGATGTATCAATGTACATGGTTCACTGTTGCCTGAGTATCGGGGTGCGGCACCGATTCAACGCTGCTTGACTGATGGGGTGACTCGCACGGGGATTACTACGATGTTGATGGATGCAGGGATGGATACTGGCGCGATGCTCCTCAAGTATGAAACCCCTGTCAGTCTGTGGGATAATGCCGATCGATTGGCGGCAAAATTAGCGATCGAGGGTGCTAATTTACTGATTGAGACAATTGTTGACCTCGATCGGATTACACCGACGCTCCAGGAGCATCTAGCCGCTACTGCCGCACCGCCGATTCAGAAATCAGAATACACGATCGATTGGACTCGATCGAATATTTCACTGCATAATCGAGTACGCGGCTTTTATCCCAACTGTGTCACCACCTTCCGCGCACAGCCGCTGAAAATTATGTCAACAGTGCCATTGGGCAGAGATTTTCAAGCAGATTTACCCCCAGAAATGCAGCAGCTAATCCCCGAACTAGAGAGTCTAGATCTCAGTAGCAGTGTACCTGGTACAGTGGTCAAAATTGCTAAAGGTTTGGGATTTATCGTGCAAACTGGCTCTGGCTATCTCCTCATCCGTGAAGTTCAACTCTCTGGCAAACGTCCCCAATCCGGTACGGATTTAGTAAACGGGATGAGATTGGCTGTAGGAGAACTGTTGGGATAACTATCAACTATCAACTATCAACTATCAACTATCAACTATCAACTATCAACTATCAACTATTTCCTTGAGCCTGTGACGATAAAAGTCACTCGATAAGCAATATTAGTGGCGTGATCTGCCATGCGTTCGAGATGGCGGATTGTTAGTGCTAGTAGGATTGTTGGCTCGATCGATCCTTGAATATGAGTCTGACTAGCTAGAACATGGTAAATATCATCATAGGCGCGATCGACATCATCATCCAGCTTGTGAACAATTGGGCCAGCAGTGCCATCAAGGTTGGTCAGAGCTGCTAAACTGGACTCTAGCATAGCTCTGGCATGATGAGACATCTGTTCGATCGCGGGGATACAGGCATGTTCTGGATAAGGAAGCAATTTTAGGGAGATTTCGGCGATATCTTTGGCATAATCACCAATCCGCTCTAAATCTCGCACCATTTGCATAAAAGCACTCAGCCGCCGTAAGTCTTGAGCTACGGGGGACGCAATCGTCATCAATTCGGCACATTCAAGCTCAATTTGATGATAAAAGTCATCAATCTTGCGATCGATTTTGGGAATCTGTTCGGCGATGCCGATCTCGCGCTGAAATAGCGATCTATGCGCCAGTCGAAAGGACTGTTCTACCAAAGCTCCCATCAGCAGCAGATCTTGTTCTAGGCGACGGCTGCGATGTTTAAATTGTTTTGATTCATTCAATGAATAAGATATAGTCACATTTAAAAGTAATTATGGTATCTAGTTTCAGATCGATCGAATCTAGATAGCGGGGTTGGTTATATTCTACCGATCGCTGGATGTTAATTAATGTCGTAATTATCACTCTTAACTGCCAATCATCGAATTTTTTATGAAATAATTTACCCTCTATCCACTGATTCAACTATGCGGTAGTATGATTTGGAACCAAGCTCCGCCTGTAGTGGGATGATTGTTAGCGACGATCGTGCCCTGATGTGCAAGGATAATTTGACGGACGATCGCTAGTCCTAATCCGCTACCTGTGGTTTGAGCGAGAGTACTATTGCTGGTTGATTGGCGTTGGCGGGAGACATCACCGCGATATAAGCGATCGAATATATATGGTAAATCGCTCGGTGTAAAACCAGCTCCATCGTCATAGAAATCTATACAAACCCGATGCTGAGTAGATTGGGGATGATTGGTGAGTGGATC
>JAJAZF010000479.1 GCA_026785875.1 Chamaesiphon sp.
CATCAATATATATTTACTATTAGTGGTGTGAGGGGAAAGGGTAAGGGGTAAGGGGTAAAGGATAGATGGCTAGCGTGTTCCTTTAACCTTTCCCCTTTCCCCTTTCCCCCACTTCGCACTTGATTTTGGACGCTGTGCAAGATGTGAGATTAGTAATGTCGCTGTCAACTGTCAACTGAGTTTAGTGCCTAATTGAGATAAATTTAAAACGTGACCGCCAGTAACTAGATAAACTGTACTCGCGATCGAGCCAATTTGACGAGTCAACATTCCCAATCTGTCGCGAAACAATCGACCACTAGGATAAGCTGGTACCACACCCCAACCAGTTTCCTCGGCTACCAAAATTATTGTGGCTAAACTAGTTGGCAACTCGCCTAGCAACTCTTGAGTCAAATTGTCCCATTGGGCAGCCGATCGATCTAGTAAATTTGCTACCCAAGTACCCAGCGAATCAACTAATAAGCAGTCTGAAGCCTGGGCTTGATGGATCGTCATCGCCAAATCTTCAACCGCCGATCTAGTCTCCCATGTCGCTGGGCGACGCTGCTGATGACGCACGATCCGCTCTTGCCATTCGGCATCGGTGGGATCTATAGTTGCCGTAGCAATGTATGTGACAGCTTTGTTACTCTTAGTTGCCAGAGTTTCCGCCCATTCACTCTTCCCACATCGGGCTGCACCTGTAACTAAAATAAGCTGTTGTACCTCTGCTGGCGGATGTGGGAGCGATCGAGTTATGCTGTTATCCATTCAAATCCTACTGACTTAATTATATTTAGATTAAGCCGATCCACTGCGCTGTCAAGAGTCAATCGATCGAATATGTCAATATCCAATCGCAATTTTGAAGTGAATACTCAATTACTCACCACTCAAGTCCCAAAATTTAGTCATCTCCGCCAAGATGCTAATCCAATTTTGGCAGCACATATGCTCCAAGAAATATATAAAATGGTGACTGAGTGGCAGCAAGAATTGCAAGATATCGAACGCCAAAATATCGATATCTCAGCTAGTGGCACAGTTTTAGCCGCTTGGTTAGAATCTCGCACCTTCAAGCCTGGTACTACTGGATCGGCTATTCCTACCCCTTACATTACCGTCGATGCGCTCGATTTGACTGCTGTCAATCCGAGTGCTAGTTATCGTCTCTGTGGATTGGATGAATACGGCAAACTGTGGACGCGCCCTTGTTTGATGGCTGAGATTTTGAGTGTGAGTCAGGCAATTGCTAGATATCAACAGTTAAAGGATTTAGCCGAGCGAAAACAACAAGTAGAATTACATATTCGCCAAGTTCTAGAAGATCTCGTTCATCTCCGGCTGAAGCTAGAGGATTAGGTTTGAGGGATGAGGGAATCTCGATCGATACTCAATTAAATGTCAGCTAATTTAGAAATATCTATCCCAGCTAATTTCCAAGCTATTCCATCACGTTTTAAGATCAAGCTGACATCTTTAGATCGATCGACTTTATCAGTAATATGGACGACAAAGCGATCGAGTGATTCATAGCCCATGTTGATATCCGATTTAGCAATATCGCGATCGAGATTACCCAAATCGATTTTAGCTTCAGGTATTTTGTCGAGCATCAATTGTTCTAGTCCTTCGGGGGTAATTATTTTATCCACCATCGGACTGACCATTTTTTCGATTAGCTCTGGAGTCATTTTCGGTGTTTGGTTTCCAGCAGCTATTTGTTTGATGACTTGAGCTTGGATATTTTCTTTAATACTAATCCGTAATGCTGTAAAATCAATTTGTTGGGATAAAGCATCAGCATTCCGATTAGTTGCTGCATTTTGCATACTATCGATCGTCAAGTAAGGTGCATAATATAGTCCCCCACCTGCGATCGCCGCAATTGTCGTACTCGCGGCAGCACCAATAATAATTGTTTTCCGATCTAAAGATTTTAGATATTTTCGGAGCCGATCTGAAAGAGAATAAAACATAAAAGTTTAGATTAATTATAGTTAATTATTCTATTGTAATTCAATCCAACAATTAATTTTCTAGCGATCGACTAAGTAAGTAGATCCAATTATCTCCAAGCTAGATTATGTCGCAAACCTAGCTCGTGGGCACTACCAACTGTCAACTGTCAACTGTCAACTGTCAACTAATTTAAGTTGTGTATTCAGCATTAATTTTCACATAGTCATAACTGAGATCGCAGCCCCAAGCAATTCCAGCACCACTACCATTACCAACAGAGAGCGAGATTAATACCGTATCTGTGTTGAGGTATTCCCCTTGACTAGCAGCTTTGAGATAATTACTAGCAGCAGCTCGATCGAATGTCAAAGGTTGCCCATTTGCCATCAGCCGGATCTCGCCCAAGCTCACAGCCAAATTATTTTGATCGAATGGTACGCCAGCTTTACCAGCAGCCATCGCAATCCTCCCCCAGTTGGGATCGTGCCCAAAAATTGCCGCTTTGAGTAGTGAAGATCCGGCAACTTCACGGGCAATTTTTCGCGCCTCGCGATCGCTCAGAGTCCCTGAAACTCGCACTTCAATCAGACAAGTAGCACCTTCACCATCGCGGGCGATCGATTTAGCCAGATATTGACACACAGCAGTCAGCATCGCTTCTAATTTATCAGCTTCAGCTCCAGGTTGGACGATCGCGGGCGTGCGCGATTCCCCATTCGCCAAAGCAATCAGCGTGTCATTGGTGCTGGTATCGCCATCAACAGTGATCTGATTGAAACTGCGATCGGCAGCCCGACTGAGCATTTGTTGCCATAGCGTCGTCGATACCGCCGCATCACAGGTGATAAAAGCTAGTAAAGTAGCCATATTGGGATGAATCATCCCCGAACCCTTAGCCATCCCGCCAATTCTGACGGATCGATCGCCGATTGTCGTCTCTAAGGCGATCGATTTACTTACCAAATCTGTCGTCATAATTGCCTTGGCGGCAGTATCTCCCCCCTCGTGACTAGCCGCCGCCACCAAAGTCGGAATTGCAGCCAGCAAGGCATCCATTTTTATGCGTTGACCGATCACCCCCGTCGAGGCAAGTAAGATCGCTGCTGGGGCGATATTCAGGGTATTAGCCAGCGCATGGGCACAGGCGATCGCATCTTCTGTACCAGCTTCGCCAGTCGCTGCATTAGCCTGTCCCGAATTGCAGAGGATTGCCCGGGCACTAGGTTTGACAGCCAGTTGTTGGCGACAATATTCGACACAAGCCGCTCGCACCTGACTGGTGGTAAAGACTCCCGCCGCGATCGCATCTACGTCAGACAAAATCAATGCCAAATCGGGCAACCCAGAGGGTTTCAACCCCGCAGTAATCCCCGCCGCTCTAAAGCCTCTCGGTGCAGTCACTCCCCCAGAAATTTCTTGCCAGTCCATATAGTCA
>JAJAZF010000480.1 GCA_026785875.1 Chamaesiphon sp.
CCGATTAACCTGCGAGTGGGAGATGCCCAAAAAGAGGCGATCGATTCGGCAGAGCCGACGCTGTGCGAACGGGCTGCGGCGATTCAAGGTAAGAGTCGGACGGAGTTTATCCTCGATGCTGCTTATGGCGAGGCAACAAGCTTCCTACTCGAAGCTTGCGCGTCGTCTAACGACGATCGCAAATTCTTTTTAGTTGACGATGCAACATTTGAGGCATTTGAACGACAACTAGAAGCAGAACCCGATCCCCAGCAATTGAAAGCATTGAAAGCTCTGTTAGAACGTCCTGCTCCTTGGGATTAGACAAGAATTCGACTGCTATTAACAATCGAGGGAGAAGCTCTCAGGCGATCGTCTCTTGAATAAATCGAAGGAAAAAACATGACCTATACACAACCTCAAATTGATACTGATTTCAATATCATTCCTGGTGAAGATATTGCTGTAAGAGCTAGAAAAATGGCAGCGGCTGGACAAAAACAAGTTGCGGATGACATTGCGCGGCTTAAAGCGATGGGCGAACCAATTTATTATATGGTTGGTAAAAAACTGGTACGAGAAGAAGCAGATGGTCGCAAATTTGAGTATCGGTTGCGGGAAGATGGCAGTGAAGAAATTCTGGGCGCACTTGTTTAAACTATGCCAGAACTAACGGTAGTTGCGGGGGCAAATGGAGCCGGAAAATCTACCCTGACCAAACTTTCTAGCGTTAATATCCCATTAATAGATCCCGATGCAATCGCGCGTGCAATTGCTCCTGAACAGCCCGAATCAGCCGCTTTAGCTGCTGGACGAAAAGCGATTGAATTAGCTAGATTCTATATTCAGTCAGATTGTAGCTTTGTTGTTGAAACTACTCTCGCTGGTAATACTTATCTCAACCTAATGCGTGAAGTTAAAGCCTTGGGTTGGTCTGTCAGTCTAACTTATGTTGGTATTGACGATCCGATTACTAACGTACAAAGGGTTCGCAGTCGAGTCAAAGTGGGTGGTCATGATGTACCTATAGAAGATATTTTGCGTCGTTATGAACGCAGTCTGGCTAATCTGAATAAAGCTGCCAAAATAGTTGATGAATTAATACTCTACGACAACTCAACCGATGCTGGACATCAGCTAATAGCTGCAATTGAAAGCTACAGAACTGTTATTTATGTGTCAGAATTACCTAGCTGGGTTGTAAAAGCAAATTTGAATCTCTAAACAAGTTCGAGCGATCTTTAGGAATGAGGCTGATTTTAATGTGTAACTCTGACCCGCCAGAGACTCTAAAGACTCGACTACGTAGAGTTGCGGCTCAAGCGCAGGATGTATTTGAGAGTGCTGACACGGCGACTAGCTGGCTGAAGCGACCCAATCGAGGATTAAATGCTTCTGCTCCCGTCGATCTACTCGATACGGACGCAGGTACAGAGCAGGTGGTGGAATTACTCGATCGAATTGAATATTGAGTGTACAGTTGAGTCTCAGTTTACTCACCAATTGATTTCCAATACCTACGTAAATCTCGCCGAAAATTAGCCCACCAAAAGAAGTCTGCAATCGTTCTTTTTAAACAGTTACAGACTTCTTAGTCGTTAGACTATTGCTCCACTATCGATCGTCAAAAAGCTAAAATGCCGAAATCGACTTTGGACTGCGGCAAGTTGCATCATCTTGGGAGGTTAAACGCGAGAAGGCTCAGGGTCTGAATTTAGATTCCGATCTCGCTCATCTCGTTCGCGATTCATTTGCCGATCATCCCAATCTCCAGACTTGGCTCGATCGATTGGAGCAGTCCGATATCGATGTTAGATTCAACATCAGTAAGAATGATCATGTCATGGGCATTACCTACCTCAAAGATGGGGAAGTCTGCAAGGGTAGCGATCTTGGAGCGAGTTGGGCTGTGGTGAACGATCGAATATCTGTCACTGCTGAAGATCTTCCGCTTATGAAAGCGACTAACATTAAGAGCCAAGAAAAACCCGTGCGGTTGAGTAAGATCGTTGGGCTTTGCCCTGCCTTCGGCAATCGGGCGATGTTCGCTCGGGCGGTGGAGATGGCAGTGATGAAATTAGGACAGGGCAAAAAGTTTAAGAATAGTCGAGCAGATATTAAATTAGATGGGGATACTCTGACTATGTGATAGAGTTCACTGTTCAATTACTAGCTCAAGCTGCTCGCTCGATCCCATTGGCAGTCGTGGCAATCGTTTGATTAAGTCAGTAAATGTCATCTGAAAACTTTCCCGTCTCTGGCGGGGACGGCGATTAGCTGGTAGCTTCAGCTTCAGTGATAACTGTCCAGGAGTCGGCTGAGGGCGATGGCGGTGCATCCGTAAATGGCAACCGCTACACAAACAAACGAGGTTAGATCGATGGTTGTTACTGGTGTCTCGATCGATATGGTGGACTTGGGCAGAAAGTCTGCGTCGCAGGGATAGATCTAGATGCTTGTAACTATCTGTCGGTGGCAAGCATTTCAATTCACAATTATTGCAACGGTATCCCGCCGCTTGTTTGACCGCAGCAGCAATTTCCGCCCAATTTTCTGGGTATTCGGAGGACTTTATCACTCAATTATTCTCTTAAATATTTACTCAAATATCTACTCAAATAATAGAGTAGATATCTACTCAAACGATCTACTCCTCTTTTTCATTAAGTGCCCACTCAATCAACCGTCGTACTAGCTCTGTTTTCGGCTGTCCGAGCTTCTTAGCCTTCGCCGATAGACGATCGTTTAGGGCATTAGAAATATCTACATTCAGCCTGATCCGATCCTCCTTATTCTCGAAATCCGACCAAAAATCTTGAGCTTTAGCGTTAGTTTTCTCTGGGGATATCTTTGTTAGTGGCTTCGTTGGCTTACTTTTTGGAGTTGGCTCATCCTTGACATTTAACTTGGATGCCGCACTGAAAATATCGTCGAATCTGCTTTCAGACATAATCTTTCAACTCCTCCCATAATGTCGTCCAATCCGACCAAGCGATACCGCCACCAGGTACTTTATTTAGTGACAATCCCGAATCTGTGGCTTTTATATAAGCCTTATAACGTCGAATCGTTCGTTTGAAGCTGGGAAACCCATTCCGTTCCAAAGCGTACATAGCTTCTGCCCCATCTTTTTGTGGCTTAGGAGGCACCATTGTTAGCAGACACCGATAGTTTGTACTCTCTGGTAAAACTTTGGCAATTTGGGCTAGGGCTGCAAGTGACAATGGATCTGGAGTGGTGGGGATAATCATCAAGTCGCAGCCTTTAGCGAGTGATTCGATCTCATCGCTGGCAGGACGAGCTGGAGTATCGATGATGATATACTCATACTTTCCTTTACTGAGCAGTTTAGGGGCTTCCCGATCATCGCAAACTGTAAAGGGTAATTTTCCTTTTCTTGCCCAGAGAGAAGCACTACGATTTAAGTCAGAATCTATCAGTAAGGTTTCTCCCCGTTCGCATAACAAAGTTGAGAGACAGACCGCTGATGTTGTTTTTCCAACTCCGCCCTTAAACTGAGTGAGTGTAATGATTGCCATATATGTTGAGTTAAATATTGAGTAATAAATTACTTAATATTTAAAGTAGGAGATTGAGCTATATTTTACTCTACTTTGTCTTCGTCAAGCAAAAACTCACTCAAATATTTGAGTGAGTTTTTGCTTTTTAGGGTACTCAAATATTTGAGTTGAATTTTATCTGACTGCTAATTCTACGATCCAAATCCCTGCTCGATCGTAGAAATCGACATTAAAATCAATCTCACAGTCCAATTGACGACGAATTGAACAGCCAGTATCCCCCAACAACAACCCCAACCATAAATCCACCAGATTCAAACCCGATTTCTGTTGTAGCTCCACTAACAACATCTCCCGATATTCAGCCATCACTCCCCGAATCCGACTCGCCCACAGCTCGATCTCCTCATCGTGAGCATTCCCGAAGACAGAGGCTTGAATCATCGCCTCCGTCACCACTTCATCCGCCTCTACCCCCAACTTAATCACCGACTGTCGCTCCTGCGGATAGTCGTGTTCCACCTCCAGATACAGATGCTCGTCCCGCAAAATGAAAGTCTGGCGATACAGGTGCGCCCAGAGTTCATCTGGTAAAATTGGCTCCTTAACTGGTAAATAAGCCGCTGCAATCTCAGTTAAAATCGTCTCCGCTCGAACTCGATAAATCTCCGCAATTTCCCCAACTGCTCGTCCCCCATCAACCAGACTCAACCCATCCAAATGACTGCACAGCTCGATAAAACCGACCGTCGCTGGTTCTGCTTGAGCGACAGCTAATATCTGCCACAAATCTAACTCTAATTGTTGTGGTGCCATTGCGGACAAGAACTAATGGGACACTGGCTGGGATGCAACTCTACTTTCGACGCGAACTTAGTCAACTCCATCCCCAACTCACTCGAACAAGCCTTCAAAATCTCCGTCATCACCCCTACCACCTGAGCTGGAGTCAAACCCAGGCAGTGCATCGGCTCCACCTTCAACACCTTCTCCGTCCCTTGCCATACCTCCGCCGCGATCGCGTGGACTGGAGCATCCTGACGTTCGCGATAGAAAATGATGCTAATTCCCGTACCAATTGGCGGATTATCAATCGCAATCGTCCGAAGTACACTGCCTGATGACGACTCTACCGGACGACTTTGCTTGCGCTGCTGGCTAATCCGCGCCTTATTGCGTTGATAGTGTCGTCGATTTGGACAGCGTACCGCATCCCAGCAAGGTTTGGTCTGAGCCTCGGCGGTACTTAATTTCGAGCATTGAAAACAGTTATGACCGACTTTTTTCGACATACTAACTCACACCCAGCTCTCACTACGATCTGATTTCACGTTTAAATATTGTCA
>JAJAZF010000481.1 GCA_026785875.1 Chamaesiphon sp.
CGCTCGGCTAAGACTGTATCGAGGTATTCAGTAATCGCCGCCGTTTCATAGAGTAGTTCTCCATCTACTTCCAGAGTAGGCACTTTACCAAAGGGATGCTTGGCAAGGTACTCTGGCGACTGGCTTTCTCCATTGAAAATATTGACGCTCTTGAGGGTATACTCTGCGCCGATTTCCTCTAGCAGCAGCCGCACAGTTCGGACATAGGTACTTGCAGTCAATCCGTAAATAAGCAGTTTTGACACGATCGCTCCTCAAGACGTTTATCTCCTAATTATGAACGAGTCAGGAGATATTGACCATTGCCATTGTATTGGCCATCGCAAGTCGCAAAAGCTGATGCCAGCATCAGTAAATAGAACCGCCAGATTCGCCGAAATTTGGCGTAGTCCATATTATAATCTAGCAGCTTAATACTGTCTTGAGCAGCATCAAATCGCTGTAACCATGCTGTAAATGTTTTGTGATAGTTGATTCCATTGATGTACCATCGATCGATCGTCTGGAGATCTCGGTTGTGGCTGGGAACCGCATCATAGTTCCAGTAACGACCGTGTGGGAAAATATACTTGTGAGTGAAGCCAGACGACATATTATTCGGAATCCGCGCGGTAATAATATGAATGAATACCTTACCATCGCTTTCGAGCAGAGATGCCAGCTTTTGGAACGCATTGGTGAGATTTCCAACGTGACAAAAAACACCGATCGAGAGAATCTTATCAAATTTTTCGGCAAATTCTACCTCATTCAAATCGCCTTCACACAGTGTAAATCGATCCGAACTCAAGTAGCTGTTGGGATCTTGCATTTTGTGACGGATATAGTCGCACTGATGATGACTCAAGTTCAATCCTGTAAACCGCACATTGGGAAATTTTGACATAATGTAGTTAGGGACACAACCCCAGCCGCAACCAAAATCTAAGATTCGATCGCCATCGACGATTTCTAGTTTTTCGATGACTCGATCGATCATCTGGATTTGGGATACTTCTAGATCTGTCGCTCCATTTTCCCACAAGCCCATACTGTACTTAGGATAAATAATATCCCAATCTCCCAACATTTGATTGAGCATCGCTTGGGGTAAGTCATATTGTACCTTCATCAATTCTGGTGAAGATTCCGCCAATCGATCGGATTCATTTAATACCCATTCATAGGGAGCGAGTAAACCTGGGGCGTGTTGAAATAACATCGACATTGATGAGTCCATCATCGATCGAAAAACCGAATCTGGAATTTCTAACCCATTAATATAAGCTTCCGCCATTGCCATTTGAGACGCATTCAAAGCACCAGCCATCACCCGCGTTGCTCTATAGCCGATCGAACTTTTTGGAGGTGTATTTCCTCCGTTCGGATAATATATTTGACTAGTTGAAAATAAATTTTTTGAAGTCATTTTTATTTTCCATCGCTTAAAGGACTACTCCACTAAAAGCTCAAAAGTCAGGCTAGCAAATGAGTTACGATCGAAAGCTACACCAGCGAAAATATCTGTCAAGGATCGATGCTGTTTTCCCTAGCAGTTCGATCGATCGAAATATATTCGGATTAACTTTATTGGAGCTATTAATATTGAAGCAAACAAATGTGAGGAAGTTGTGAGTTTCGATCTCAAAGTGCTACTGGGGCAGATCGTTCGCGAAGCGTGGGCTTTGCCCAATCGCTGGTACTAAATCTAATCGATACTTATATAGAGCTACTGGAGATCCGAGTGTACTGAGCGA
>JAJAZF010000482.1 GCA_026785875.1 Chamaesiphon sp.
TAAAATCGTACGGTACAATACAGAGTGACAGGACAAGCAGCACGATTGTGGGAGGAAGTTGCTTTGGATGAGCTAAGAACGGCTTTAGAATTGGCTACCGAAGAAGAATTGCAGCAATTAACTAGGATTCTCTTTAGCCGTAAGTTCAATCCCTTAGACTACGTACGTACCCCAGATCTGGTAGAGATTCAGAGTCAAGATCGAGATAGTTGGTTAGATACGATCGAGGATCGGTTTAGATTTTTGGCGGCTGATGGCATAACTGTCTTACAAGGGCGTACTCAAGGAGTCAGCTACCGCCAAACATTGGTGCAAGTCTGTCGATATCTCAAAATCCCCTATTCCAAGCAACTCAGTACCACAGATCTCGAATCAGAAGTTTTTTTGCATCTGATGGGCAAAAGTTGGCACAAGTTACCGTCTGGAGATCGAGACGCACTGACAGTTAGAGTCCAGAAATCTCTAGCAAATACTCGTTTCGACCAGCCTTTACCAGCACATATTCAGCACGATCCGATTAAACTAATCTTAAAAGGTAGTAGTGCGATCGCGGTAAGTTCGGTAATTAAACCGTTAGTGCTCCATCAAATCGCCCGTCAATTTGCATTCCACTTTGCTAGCTATGAAGTTGCCAAACAAACCCTAATTCGGGGCGGACTCGCAGCTACAAGCCAGTTGCAGAGTTATATATCTCTCTACATGGCAAAACGCGGTATGCTACTCTCTACCACCCAGCAGGTGGCTGTACGTGGTGTTTTTACCATCTTAGGACCAGCGATGTGGGGCTGGTTTTTTGCGGATCTGGGCTGGAGATCGATTTCGACTAATTACGGGCGGATTATTCCCACGATTGTGGCACTAGCTCAAATCCGATTGACTCGTTCGACTGATTGGGAGGCAGCCTATAGTTAGATCTGGATAGTAGCTAATTTTTGGCGAAATTAGTTCGGGGTATCCCCTAAGTTTGACAGTCGATTTGCTCCAAATACCAGCTACTCAAACGATTTGAGAGCTGTTTGAAAAAATTAGCTGCGGGGAAGTTCGATCGAGTAACTTAGATCTAGACGAACTTTTTACCCCCGCGCTGGGTTGCCATTGTCGATCGTATGACTAATTTACCATTTGACCCGCAGACATTACCGACACTGATCGAGCAGGGTTATATCATCAGCCAGACTCACCCTAGTTTGCCGCTGACGATTTATAACTATACAGCCAAAGCTCAATTCGATCGCTATTGGGTAGATGCGACGTTACACTGTCGGGGTTTGGTGTTAGATGACCATTATCGATCGATCGCCAGACCATTACCCAAGTTTTTTAATCTCAGTGAATATCAGGGCACGATTCCCGATGGGGTGCCAAATATCTACGAGAAGCTAGATGGATCGTTAATTATTCTATTTCACTACCAAGGGGAATGGGAAGTCGCTTCACGGGGCAGTTTTGCCTCAGAACAAGCACAAATGGCACGGGTATTACTCGCTAATTACCACACCGAGCTGGGTACGCTCGATCGAGAGTACACCTATTTATTTGAAATTATCTATCCCAGCAATCGGATTGTGGTAGATTATGGCTCGGCACAGCGATTGGTACTACTCGCCTCAGTACATACTCAGACGGGAGTAGAGCTAGAACATCCGCAGTTAAATTGGAGCGACACCGCACAGACTTATCCACTGACAACTCTCCCCGAATGGCTCAAATCGATCGACCAAACCCAAGCCGAGCTAGACAACCATGAAGGTTTTATTCTCAAATGGCCAAATGGTTTTCGACTCAAGTATAAACTAGCTGATTATGTCCGCCTCCACCGGATTATCACCAGAGTCCAAGCCAAAGATATCTGGGAATGTCTCAGCCAAAATCAAAATCTCGACCAATTTCTCGATGCTGTCCCCGATGAGTTTTATAACTGGGTAAAAGATACCAAGCTAGAACTACAAACTAAATATCAAGCAATTGAAACAGAATGTCAAAATGCTTTTAAAGACTTAGGAGATCGCAAACAATCGGCGATGTATTTTCAAACCCAACGATACCCTGGTGTGTTATTTCTGATGCTGGATAAAAGAGACTATAGCCAAGTCATCTGGAAACTAATTAAGCCTGGTTATGAGCGTCCGTTTCGAGCTAGTAGTGAAGAATAAGCAACCTCAGTTTAGTTAACAGTTGACAGCTTGCACTGTTGGCGTTAGCCTTGCCCTTGGCAATGCGTAGTCGTTGGCGTTAGCCTGCCGTAGGCATAGTGTTGACAGCGACTTCTACCTAGAAGGAAGAGGATTGGAGTAATGAATAGTCTGATTTTATTTTCTCGCCTTTAGGGGAGAGGCTTTAAACCAATTCTTTCTGGTAAAGGTGCGATAGTTGTCGAGCCGTGGTTTGAATCCCTGTCTCATTACTCATTACTTATTACTCATTACTTAATCAACAATGTCACTCAAACTAATCCTCACCAAAGGCTTAACCGCAAGTGGTAAAACAACTTGGGCTAAAGAGTATATCCAAAAATATCCTGAAACTGCCAACCTCTGTAAAGACGATCTCAGATTACAACTTAGCGGTACAAATAAACGAGAAAAACAGATAATTAAAGTCCGTGACTTGTTGACAGAATATTACTTTGAGCAACGTTATTCGGTGATTTGGTCGGATACCAATCTCAATCCAGTTCATCTTAGACGTGCGACGGAATTAGCTACACAACATCAGGCTGAACTTGTGATTAAAGATTTTACTGATGTATCGTTGGCTGAATGTATCCGTCGCGATTTGGTACGCGCTAATTCCGTCGGACAACAGGTCCTCGAGCAGATGTATTATGACTATCTACACTTACCCGAGCCGACACCAGTTAACGATCCTCAACTTCCTAATTGTTATTTAGTCGATATTGATGGTACTCTAGCAATCAATCATACTCGTTCTCCATTTGCTTGGGATCGAGTCAATGAAGATGATCTCAATCTAGCAGTAGCCAAGACGATCGAAAAATTGGGACAAGATACCAATATTATTCTTTTATCTGGTCGATCGAGTGTCTGTTACGATCTGACTGTCGCATGGTTAAAACAATACAATATTAACTACACAGATCTATTTATGCGTCCGGCAAATGACCA
>JAJAZF010000483.1 GCA_026785875.1 Chamaesiphon sp.
CAAACTGAATACGATCTGCCGATACTCGGGGTGATTTTACCTGGGGCTAGAGCCGCCGCTGTTCAGGGGCGAAGGATTGGGGTCATTGCTACTCCGGCTACTGTCAATAGCAATGCCTATCCCCAGGCGATTCTAGAAGCAAATCCTCACGCTCGGGTGTGGCAAGTCGCTTGTCCTGAATTTGTCCCAATTGTTGAAAATAATCGGATCGACGAACCATCTACCCTCCAGATTGCCAAAGAGTATCTTCAACCACTACTCGATCGATCGATCGACACTATAGTTTACGGTTGTACTCATTATCCGCACCTCGAATCTATCTTGCGGAAATTTGTCCCCACTACAGTTAAATTTGTCAATCCTGCCGTCGATGTAGTGACCGCCGCCGCCAAAGAACTCCATCTCCTCGGCATCCAAAGCCACCGGAGAGCGGTGCCCACGAACTTTATCGTCAGTGGCGATCCCACGCAATTTACCCAAATTGCCACCAAATGGTTGCCCACTCAACCCCTAGTCGCACAGATAACTTTACCAACCGTAACAGTTTCTTAAAGGACTAATCTCGATCGAAATGAGCCTAAAAACTCAAATCTATCCCCTATTTCCTACTTCCTATCCCCTGTTTCTGGCGACCTATTCCCTATCAAGAGGAAAAATAGCTTAGAATGTATGTAAACTTTCGTAAACTCTCCTCTGAGCCGCTCGATCGATGACCTCAGTGAAATCCGTATTTGCTCCTGTTGAAACTGACCTCCAAGTTTTGACAGAGAACCTCAAAAACCTCGTCGGTGCCCGTCACCCAATTTTGTACGCAGCAGCCGAACACCTATTTGGGGCTGGCGGCAAACGCGTGCGCCCAGCTATCGTCTTGCTCATTGCCCGTGCGACGATGCCTGGTGAAGAAATTACCCCGCGTCATCGCCGACTCGCAGAAATCACCGAAATGATCCATACGGCGAGCCTAGTCCACGATGACGTAGTAGACACCGCTGACACCCGTAGGGGCGTACCCACAGTTCACAGCCTATTTGATAATCGGATTGCAGTACTCGCAGGTGATTTCCTCTTTGCTCAGTCTTCCTGGTATCTGGCGAACTTAGACAACCTAGAAGTAGTCAAACTGCTCTCACAAGTGATTATGGACTTAGCTGAAGGCGAGATTCAGCAGGGACTAAATCAATTTGAGACTGATTTCTCGATCGAGGCTTACCTAGAGAAGAGTTATTATAAAACAGCCTCCCTCCTCGCCAATAGTGCCAAAGCTGCTGGCTTACTCAGCGACGAGTCTACAGTGATTTGTGAGCAACTATATTTGTATGGGCGTAATTTAGGACTAGCCTTCCAAATAGTGGATGATATCCTCGACTTCACCGCCTCAGACGAAGTACTGGGTAAACCTGCTGGCTCGGATTTGGCAAGTGGAAATTTAACCGCGCCCACGCTGTATGCGATGCAAGAATATCCACAACTCGTGGAATTAATTGCCACGGAGTTTGAAGATCCGGCGGATTTGGAGCAGGCTCTGAGTCTAGTTCGGAGCAGTCAAGGTATTGCCAAATCTCGCGAATTAGCCAACCACCACGCACAGTTAGCTCTGGCGCAACTGAAGGGTTTAACTCCCTCAACTTCGCTCCAAGCGTTATTCGATTTATCGGATTATGTATTGAAGAGGTTGTACTAAAGTAGTTGAGTAGGGGTAGGTTTTAATTGATAATTGATAATTGATAATTGATAATTGGGTTTTTAAGGTGCTGGGCGGGGGACCCGCCCAGCACCTTAAAAACAATCCACCTAAACGGTGGGGGATTTAAACCCCTGCTATGCTGTTAACTTCAATCTCAAGCTTAGTTTTATTCAACTTCATCCACACAGCCGATCTAATCTTAAATTAATGGCTTATAGCTAAATTAAATCCTAATTAATTATTAACTAATTTGGACTCGGTTAATCTTGATGAAAACAACTCTTGTTTTGGCAATGACCGCAGATGGGAAGATTTCAGATGTCACGAAATCACCCCCAACATTTAGTTCCGAGCGGGACTATGCTCATCTGGTCGAGCAAATAGCATTAGCCGATGCTATTTTAGTCGGGAGCGGTACCCTCAAAGATGGCGGTAGTGTGGTGTTGGTGGAGCAGCCATTAATTCAAGTTAGAATCGAGCGCGGACAACCATCCCAACCGCCACAGATTATATGTTCTCGCAGCGGTAAAATTGATTCCAAGTTGCCGTTTTTTAGTCAACCGATCGATCGCTGGTTATTGACAACTAAAAGCGGTGCAACAGATTGGCACGAAGGAGGTAGTTTCAGCAGCATCCTAATATGTGAAACTGCCGATGGTAGCGATATTGATTGGCAATCTGTGACGCTGAAACTGACAGAATTAGGTATTAAAAATATTTGCTTTCTAGGCGG
>JAJAZF010000484.1 GCA_026785875.1 Chamaesiphon sp.
AAGCTGTGTTGTAACTCCGCACTCGATCGTTGTAAGTCTGACGTTTGTGCTGTAAATCATTCTCGATTGCTTCAATTTGACCCATCAAGGTTTGATAGGCTTGGTTCGCTTTCAGATCTGGATAAGCCCTAGCCATTGACAAGATCCGATTTACAGTACCGTCAACCTCTTGAGATGCACTGACAGCAGCTTGTACCGATTCATTCTGAGCGACAGTAATGTGGGTGAGCTTTTCATGGTCGCCATAGCTAGAGGCGATATCGATTAACTTGTTCGCTAGGTCTACTCTTTTTTTCATCGAGACAGTAATATTGGAATGTGCTTCACGAATTCCTTGGGCTTGCGATTGTATTCCATTGTAAGAAGTCATTAATATAACCAATACAGGGACTATTAAAATCCCTAAAAACATGATGACAGAGGATAATGCCCCTAATATCCCAAATAACAGAGGGAGCAAGAAATTATAAGCCAGTACTGCACCTATAATACCAGCAACAACCAAAGCTAAGAATTTCCATTGTTTCCCTTCGGGCATGTTCATTTTAAATCAGTTTAAAGTTTATGAAAATTCTGTGGATTAGATGGACGTTGAAACACAGAAATTGAAGGAATTACTGGATAAGTGGAAGGTAAAATAATTCCTGATTAATTTGTGGATTGTGCATAAAGTAGCTCAATCTAGCTAAATGGCTCTGGGAAAAGGCAGTCTCTGTGGCTTAGATACGGAATCCAGTATGCAAGACTGGCACTTTGGTTTGACTGATGAGGGTGAGGGCGGGGTCGCCGGGGGTATTGAATCTAGTATTGATGACATTCGAGGGATTGAGCCGATTGCATCGCTAACTTTGCCTGTACTGAGAATTACGCCAGCATCCATGCCTAAATTAGCATTGCTGTTTCCACCCGTAAAAGTTCCGGCGGCGGCGCTTGCCCCAATGTATTGTGGCGTGCCGACGATCGAGATGCCAGAGTTAGTGCCCAAGAGGGTATTGACTCTGGCGGTGGCGTTGTTATTGTTGGTAATGCTAATCGCTTTTGCAGTACTTGGGTTTGCCAGCATCAGGCAGGTCGCCGCACAAACCGACTGAAAGATTTTTGATTTCATGAAATAAATAATGTGTGAGTTATCGTAGAGCAGAAGAGTCAAATCACTACATTTAGGATGTAACGATCGCCTAGAAAGCTTACTAGGTTTGTATCTAAGACCGATCCAAATCTAGCATGTCATCCTAACAAATCACTCAGCCATAAGTGTCAATTATTTGCTGCACAATATTAAATTACAGAAGTCTCTTATAAGTCATATTTCCACACCCATGCAATCTCAAACCATTTCAGGGTCTGATGACTACTCGATCTTCTGCCACTTGAATATGAATATCTGCGGAGGAAACATCTCGATCGCTATCGATCGGATCCATTAGCATGGCGATCGACTCGAAAGATCGTTAGCGCACTCTCTCCTTTGGAAAATCGTTAAGGCTCTCACGCAAGTTTCGATCGCTAATAGGTCGCTAGTCGTTAAGATGATAATTTGCCCTCAATCTGCTCGACCCGTCCGCATAAAACTGTCATATTCTGATTCAGTGTATTTAGAGATTGGACGATCGCGCTTGTGTTTTGTGCGATCGAGCGGAGGAGTTCGATGATTTCCCGATCTTCTACGGCAGCGATCGAGTCTTGTCGTCTCAATCTATCTAACAGATCTCTGGGACTACTTACTGAGGCATTACTAACTTGAGTATTCTCCCCTAGCATCCGAACTACTAAAGGGCGAATTTTAGTCGAGTCCACGCCCAGATTTTCGAGCACTCTGAGTGCAATCCCGTCTTCGACCCCGATCGTCCCGAGGAGAAGATGCTCCGTGCCGATATAATTATGGCCGAGTAGATCGGATTCTTCTTCAGCCAACTCTAAAACGCGCTTTGCTCTGGGTGTAAAAGGAATTTCAACCACACGATTATAGATAAGACTTGCGGCATTAATACACCGCTTGAAGTATCTGTTTCGCTTGGATCGATCCAGCTTAAACTTCAGCATTTTTGTGCTATAGTTACACGATAAATTAATCAATTATTGACCGATTAATTTCCGATTTTTATCATTTCAAGTCGTCATTAATAACGAGGCTTTAACCCATTATTCCCCGGTAAAGACAATAGAGTGAAAAATGCACCGTGTCAGTTTTACTCGTATATTCATGAAGGATAATAATCATGCAAAAAATTAATGGAGTTTATCTAGGCTGGATTCCCCCGCAACAGGAGCAGTGGGAACCGTTATTTCGGACGATCCGCATTCCAGGCGGCTTCGATAGCGAACCAACACGATTATATGCGGCCAACTTAGAACGATATCCAGGCTTAGAACTAGCTCTGAGCTTCCATCCCGATCCATCTAAATTACCATTTGCGCTCTCGCATCGAACTCCGTTGGTAAGAGAAGACTACGAGCGAAATGCCCGAACTCTGAATTTATCTTATCCAAATCTAGATCTATTCGAGTACATCGGTCGAACTGGTGGATTTTTCTCTGGTGACTCGTTTACTGTTTGTCCGATCGTCTCACCGAACGATGACAATAATTACAGTTACGAATCAGGGTTACGCAAAATCAACAGTGAAGTAGCTAATCATCTCAATCGAACTAGCAAACTCAAGGCAATCGCGAGTTCGCTCGGTCAGCCAACGCTCGTTACTGCTGACGATCGGGTATTAGGAGAACTGCTACCACACTTCACAATCATCAAAGATGCAGTTTTCAATATCCAACTCGCGAACATCGGCGAAAAACATTACTTTGGAGGCGGACAAGTCATCATCTCCTTCGATACCAATATTAATTTGTATGACGATCCTTGCTTTGCATTAGCCAGTAGAGGAGCGACGGTCAATGTCTAAGTTCTGCGTAATTGAGCTACCCGTTATAGACAATCGCGATTTTGAAACACATCCAGGAGGTGCGATCGCTAAATATTGGCTAGATTTACCGGATTTGGGACGATGCTTAATCAAAGCCGATCTGCGCGGTGCTTGGGTCGAAAAAGTGACCGCTACCCTCGCCGAGCAAATTGGCCTACCTGTCGCTGGTTGCGAATTGGTCGAACGCGCTGACGGATTGAAGATGGTTGCCAGTCCGACTTACCTAGCAGAAGATAAATTACCACTGGATTTAACGGATTTTTCTGGCAGCTTACGGTCTTCAATCGAAAGTGAAAGTAGCGGTACTTTGAGTATGAACGATCTCGCTCGTCGCTTGATGGAGTTGAAACCTGAAGCTACCAAATATTGGTGCGATCGAATTGGAGAAATCGATCGCATGACGATCGCCGCAACGTTCGCTCGCGTGCCCGATGGTTGGGCGAGTGAGCATCAAATGACCTTTGCCATCGATGTACTAGTCGCCAGCCGAGATCGATTGTTAGCGCGAGCGAACGTGCCCTCAGTAAAACCTCCAGAAACGATCGTAGAGCGACAATCGATCTCGCCCAAAAGAAGCAGTCCTCGCAGATAACTTATAACCGATCGGGTGTATTGTGAGGTCGAGTTCGCTTCAATCGCGACAATCAGCCACATCCGCCTCGATCGAGCAGCTTTAAGTCGCTTTCCGTTAAGCTGTGCTGGATTGATATCCTCACCGACCCAAAAGGTAGGCATCACCATGCCATTTTGGTAGAATTATACGCTAATTACGAGTAAGGCTTTTTAACAAAGAGCAGGGGAAGCTCGAACTCGCTAAATTTTTAAGAAAGCAGGTTGAAGGAGATCTTAATCAGTGTGCAAAAGTCGAAGTAGAATATCGATTACCCGAATGTGGAGAGCATGGACGAGTAGCAGATGTGGCACTGGTCTATGACAATGGTAATCTATTGATTTGTGAATGCCAACTTGCCAGAATTACCACCAATGAACTCGAACAACGAACCCGCGACTACTACGCCATCGCAGCCGATGTCCTCTGGTTCCTTGGAGGAGAAGCAGATACATCTGATAATCGAACCTGGCTCCGTTCGATGTTCGGCTCAGTCGGTAGACTGGATTTTACCTACACGAGTAGTTAATCAAAGCTTGAAGGTCAAGCAAATTTTAATCGATCGACTGGATCAAACCAATTTAGCTGCTGATGTTGGACGAGTTATCCTGGATCGACCAACCCCTTTGGAGCATGGAGAGATTGTGAGCGAACAAGGTTGCTGTTCCATTGGACTACCACCACAGGGAAAGGTCAGGGTTCATCTTAGTTCTCTCGAAAAAGTAACCATTCATCTCAAACAAGATATTATATTAGATCCTGGCGTTCGGGTAGAACAAATGGGAACTGGCGGACGGACAGGTACGATTCGAGAGATTGTGGCGGATCGCGCCCTGGTGAAGTGGGGAGGACACACACTTACATGGCACCCTCTCTATGAACTCTATCCCCTTGATGGATCGTCTAGGCCAATAATTCCCAAGGGATCGGCTAATATTTTTCAAACTGCGCTGCGTGGAAAGAGATCTCTGGCTCCAAAGCAGTAGAAGTCCGAGTTACCCAGCCTGAGTGTACTCATTTTGTTTTAGAAGTGTCGAACGATTTTGCATCGGTGGAGTCGGGTAGTTATCCGGTGCTAGACGGTTATGTTTGATTATCTCAGAAAAATAGCGTAGATCGAGATCCGTTCCACTCTCAAAATCAGCCAATCTGCTCTAGCGGAACTTAATTGATTGGAGGCATAATATTGTCAATCAAAATTATTGATAAATCTGCTTTTCAGATATTTTTTATTGTCTAAGGATAACTATTGTAATTCTATAATACAACAATTCGAGCGAGAAACTCAATTTCGAGCGATCGGATGACGCTCTGGATCCGTACACCTTTCTTGAGTCATTAGTAGCACTTACAGCAGTAAGCGAGTGTTTCAATCGAGCGATTCAGCCCGCGAACGCTCGAAATTTACTGAGCGATCGCTTTTTTATCGACACCCCATCTAGCCACCAATTCTAAATCGAGATGTTAAAAAGTTATCGGGCGATTTTGATTGACATTTTCACCTTAATTCAGTTATAACATTCGTATATACTCGCTTGGTGACAGCTATGCACACGGTCAAAATTCGGAAAATTGGGAATTCGCTAGGAATGACTTTACCCAAGGAAATTTTGCAGAAATTGAAGGTGGGAGAAGGTGATAGTATCTTTGTTACCTACACCGCCGATGGAATTCAGATTACGGCGGGTAATCCAGACTTTGAACGAGAGATGGCAGCCTATCGAAAAATTGCCAATAAGTACCGAAATGCACTAAGAGAATTAGCTAAATGAGCGTACCAGTGTGGATATCGGAGCAGTTAACCAGAGCTATTCATGACGACCAAATCGCCCAACATGGCGGCAGTTTAGGGATTCGGGATGAAAATTTATTTCTCGCAAGTTTAGACAGACCAAAAAATCTATTTGCTTATGGTACATCGCCAACTTTATTCGATTTGGCAGCAGCTTATGGATATGGAATTGCTAAAAATCATCCATTTATTGATGGGAATAAGCGAACTGGGTTTATATTAATGGCTGTGTTCCTGGAGTTGAATGGTTATTCCTTTGATGCTCCTGAGATGGATGTGGTATTGATGATGGAAAGACTCGCAACAGATTTAGAAAATCAAGAATCAATCGCGATCTGGTTGAAAGAACAATCGATTGAAATCAATGAAAGTTAGTAGTCGTTCGCGTAGCGTACCGTAGGTAATCGATCCCATCTAAGAGATTAAATGGTACGCTTCATCAGACATCAGGCAAATAAAAATTCTTGTAGACAGAAAGCTTATACAGCAAAGGTTTCAGCCTTAGCGTAAGTTTCTTCACCGCTGCTCATTTGACCCCATGTCCTGATTCGATCTATTGCCTAAGTATCCGAACTAGCCAAACAGATTATCTAATCCATCATCGATCGCTCCAAATTCAGACTTAGGCGGCTGAGATGTTCGCTCTGGCTGCTCTTTAGCAGTTTTAATGGCGGACTTAGGTTGAGGGATCGAAACATCTCGCTCCAAGGGCAACTCCACACTTACCCCAACTACCTGCCGTAAAAAATGGGCGTGTTGGGATAGAGCATTGCAGCTTTCTAGAGTTGAAGCTGATAGTTTTAAGTTAACCAAAGCTAACAGATGCAACCTTCTTACGAAGATCGGGACTATCCACCAATGCCTTCAGAAAAATTCCTCTGGCTCCGTTGATATCTCGATCGAGTGTCACACCCTGAGATGTGATTGATTTTCGAGAACCAATATTAATTATTTCACCTGTCCAACTCGCAGTTTTACTAGTATATTCTTCAGTCACCACAACTACTTCAGAACCATTTTCAATAGCTTTGTTCATCAATCTTTGACGGAATTGATAATGTGAGCAAGTCATCATCGCTCTAGCTGTTTTGGTTCTAATCTTCCTGGTTGCTTTCTTACTGCTGGGCGGGTTCCCCGCCCAGCTAACCATTTGGCTAGTTTCAAAAGCTGGGATGAGAATAGTTGAAAAGTTTTTAGTCAGGAAGTTGGCAGCTTGAAAATGTAGCTCAGAGACAAGATTTTTGATTTTAATCCGAATCTTAGCGGCTGGCTTCCATAGCTTTCTTGACATCAGATTATCTAAATGCTGGCATAGTCGATAGATTCTACCGATACATTGAGTCATGAGCATCTTTGATAGCCAGTTGACGAATATGGGAAGGACAAAAACTAGACCACTCTGGGAGTGAGTAATAGATCTCTTTTTTGTTCTTCATAAAATTAGCAACAGATCCCTCTTGATTCAAGAAATCAATCGATTTGTTGTAGGCTACTCTGGAGATCCCGAACCACTGCGCCAAAATGTTCTTCTGTGCTGCTGTCGGAAATACTCGAATCTTTCGACATCTTGTTATTTGTATACCGTCTTTGACCGTACAACCTACAACTGAAGATCTGGATGATAGCGAGGAGATCTTCGGTAAGCTCTCGTTGTGGGTCTGATATTGACTGATTGAGAACCAGGAGTTCACTGCCACAGGATTGTAAAATCCACTCAATAAGTTCGACTCCAAACCTTGCAAGGCGGTCTTTGTGGGCAACCACAACTGTGAGCTGATCACCGGACAATCCTCTTGCCAGTAAGGTTTTAAGACCCTTCCTTTTGTAGTTGAGTCCGCTGGCAATATCAGTAATAATCTCTGCTTGGGGGTAAAGTCCCCGCATATAAGCGATTTGACTATCAAGGTCTGCACGTTGCTTGCTTGAAGAAACACGGCAATAGCAAACAACAGTGGGAAGTTTTGATGTTCCTGTGTAGCTAGCGACATCATAAAGGGAGCATCCCACTTTTTATTTAGCGATCGCAAATTAATCCGTTGAGGTAGGCACAGCGATGGGCAAGGACTTGAGGAATATTTTCAAATTTCCACTGTGCCCCAGAAATTTGAGTGCGACGATCGATCTGTTTAATCGT
>JAJAZF010000485.1 GCA_026785875.1 Chamaesiphon sp.
ACGATTAAACAGATCGATCGTCGCACTCAAATTTCTGGGGCACAGTGGAAATTTGAAAATATTCCTCAAGTCCTTGCCCATCGCTGTGCCTACCTCAACGGATTAATTTGCGATCGCTAAATAAAAAGTGGGATGCTCCCTATCTCAAGACTGTGCTTGGTGCTTTGAACATAGTCACCTCCTAGATATCAGTAGTTGTTACGAAACATGTGCGGTTGCCCTAGAGCGGGTGATAATGTGAATGGGGATGCTATCGATTTCTGTCGATAGTTTTGTAGCTCGATCCGAATGCCAATAGTTCAGCAGATTGCGAAGTTATTGCCAACCCTAATCTCCTAATGACGATTTATCTCGAAATCAATCAATTCACACATTAACTCAAACGCCAGTAAATCAAAATAGTGAATAGGCGCAGTCGTTTGTTTGATTTGAATTTTAACCGACTGAGTTTGCATAACCGATGCTAAAAAATCCAGCCAAAATCACCCTGACAGCACCACCCGATCGATCTTTTAAAGATCGATCGGATTAGCTTTAATATTTGCCAAACATTCAGATCTGCTGATTGCGCTTGTTTCCAAGGGTTTTCACCAGTAATTACTAGTAAATAACGGACAAAACCCTGGATTCGTAGGCAGTTGACGCACAAAATAGACGGTTCAGTTTTTTAAGAGGTTATTTTATGGCGATCGCCACTCTAGAACGCGAAGCAGCGGATACGCTTGACTACTCCAAATTAGACCTGTCTAATCCCTGCGAATTACTCCAAACATTGCAAAAACTACGGCAGATCGTGGTCACAGATGGGCAAGATATTTTCGATCCGTGGCAAGCAAGCATTCACCGAGATGAGTTTCTCAGGGATGTATTTCTGAGTAGTGGACTCAATCTCGCCTATTATATGGCTCTGCGCCGCCACGATCTCCGCCCGCTCCAAGCCGCCTTAATGCCTTGGGGTTTATCTTCACTGGGTCGGCTGGAAGCGCGAGTCATCCCCAGCTTAGATGCGGTCATTACTACCCTGGGAGCAGTTTGTCAGGTCGATACTACGACTTTACCTAGTCGCCCATCGATCGAGGCATTTCTGGATGGTGACAAGTTACTTCAGCAGCATACCGAAGCGATCTTGGGCAAGACTTTAGCCCATCGTCGGGTCAGAATCATGGTGACATTAGCAACTGAAGCCGCCAGCAATTACAAATTTGCGCGCGATCTACTGCAACGCGGCACTAACTGTGTGCGGATTAACTGCGCCCACGATGACGCTAAATTATGGTTCGCGATGATTGGTAATGTCAGGCGAGCGGAGACAGAAACCGGACACGCCTGTAAAATTCTAATGGATCTGGGCGGCCCCAAGCCTCGGATTGGTAAGGTGACGATCCCCAGTCAAGAAAAACACATCTTTAAGGGAGAATGTCTGGTTTTAACCCATGAACTGTCTAGTCCGAAGGATACGAACTGTTTCCAGGCAACTTGTACTTTGCCGGACGTAATCGATCGCTTGCAAGTAGGCGCAGCCGTCTGGATCGATGATGGTCGCATCGGCGCACGGGTGGAATCTCTGATTGAAAAGGGTGTGCTGCTCCGCATTACTCATGCGAGTTTGAAGGGGAGTAAACTTTCGCCAGAGAAGGGGTTGAACTTCCCCGATACAGATTTACAACTCAGCCCACTGACGGATAAAGATCGACAGGATTTAGATTTTGTCGCTGCTCATGCCGATATTGTCGGCTATTCTTTTGTCCAATCTGCCGATGATATCAAATTACTCCAACAGGAGCTAGCAGTGCGGATGGAGCAT
>JAJAZF010000486.1 GCA_026785875.1 Chamaesiphon sp.
ACCGCCAAGGGCGTTAGGACATATTACAATCGATTGTCGATTGCCTTGGCGGTTGGGGCGGGTTTTGTTCTGAAGTTATCGGTAAATTTCGGGCATCTCTAGCATAAAGCGGATGCGTTCCGGTCGGGTCCCCCACTGGTCGGGGGACCCGCCCAGTTGACCATGGAAACGCACCAAGCACCCGCCCCTACAATCGATGTCCTAACCGCCTTGGCGACTGCTATAACTTTAATACACAAAGGAGAAATCAATGAGTACACAAATAGGACTGTGGATCGACCATCGCAAGGCGACGATCGTAGCGATGACGGAGCAAGGAGCGCAGACGAGCGAGATCCTCTCGGACGTAGAAAAACAACTATGGCGATCGGGCGATTCACCCGTGAAAGGCTCTTATGAATCGTTTCAGGTACCCGCCGACGATAGCCGCCAACGGGCACGGACGGGAGAACTCAATACCTACTATGACGAGGTTATTTTGCATATTCGCGATGCCGACTCGATTCTGATAATCGGGCCAGGTGCAGCCAAGCATGAACTACAACAGCGGTTGGCAGAAAATCGGCTTGGGGTCAAGGTGGTCGGCGTGGAAACGGTCGATAATCTGACTGAACCTCAGCTTGTCGCCAAGGTTCGACAGCACTTTGCCGCATAGCACTCGAAAAATCGAATTAGCCGCTTCTAACTTCCGCCCAAAAGCATTAGCAATATCATCAATTTCTGCCCGATCTGGCAAAGCTGCACACAGGCTTTGCCAACAATTTAAGACCGCAATATTTCTAGCAATGCCCGAAGTTGGGCGATTTCTTGGGCTAGATCTAGCACCATCGTCGCACCGACGAGATTTAGCCCTAAATCCTGGCGCAACCGTTGGAGTTGAGCGATCCGCCCAATTTCTCGCGATCGCAGCATCGATCCGACAGGTTCGATCGATCCTACTTCGACGAATTGCTCGATAACAATTGTTGAGGTTCCTGTCACCAATGCTGCATATTCAAAGGTGTACAAGCGATCGTCATCCGCACAGACAACCATGCTGGAACTGCTAAACTCGGTCATAATGTCACCGCCTCTATTGTCGATCGTGGGTTAAAACTGCTATTAGCTTGAATCTTTTCATAACAATCTTGTTCGATTTCACTCAACTCCTGGGGAGAGACGATCTGAATTTTGACAATCAGATCGGTTCGCACACCTTTTGGTAAGATCCAACCTTTGCCGCGCAGCCGCAAAGATTGCCCAGAATGCGATCCCTTAGCAACCGTCATCGTTACCGCACCATCGGGAGTGGGTACGCGAATTTGGGCACCTAAAACGGCTTCATCTGGACGAAGGGGAACTTCACAGGTGAGATTATCGCCTGCGAATTGGAAGAATGAATGGGGGCGAAGTTCGATCGTCAGGTATAAATCGCCGCGCTGTTGGGAAAAAGGACTGGGGCGACCTTTGCCTTTAACTCGAATCCTACTGCCCGATTTAGCCCCTGGGGGGATGCGAACGTTCACAGTGTCATCGTCTAGCTGTAACCGCTTTTGCACGCCATGAAAGGCTTCTGAGAAGGAAAGGGCGATCGCGGCTTCCGTGTCGGGTGCGGGTGCTTGGCTCCGAAATCCACCAAAATCCTCAGCCTGACGATAATTAGTGCGTCCGGCTTTGGCTCTACCGCCCATGATGTCATTGATGAAGTCATCAAAGTTGCCGTAGCCATTGAAGTCGCGATCGTCGAATCCGGCTGAATTAGGGCTAGTCGATCGAGGTGGAACGCCTGCCGCTCCTTGCTTCCAGTGCTGTCCGAATTCGTCGTATTTAGCGCGAGTTTCGGGATTTGAGATAACTTCGTTGGCTTCATTAATGTCTTTGAATTTTTCCTCGGCGGCGGGATTGCCAGGATTGACATCAGGATGATGTTTGCGGGCGAGTTTGCGATATGCCCGCTTGATTTCTTCGGGGGTTGCAGTTTTGCTAACTCCGAGGATGGCGTAATAGTCTTTAAAGTCGGTGGCGGTAGGCATGACTAGATCTCTCTTTGATTAGTTTGGGCAAGAGGTCTAAATTAACGATTCTCCAGGGGAGACGCTGCGCGAACGAAATCTGATTCTTCGTCGATTGCAACATCATTTGTCAGTGATAAATCATCTTCTTTATCATCACTAGTATGTTCAAAGC
>JAJAZF010000487.1 GCA_026785875.1 Chamaesiphon sp.
GCTTCAACGGCAAATTCCATTGGAAGTTGATTAAAGACATCCTTACAGAAACCACTAATCATCATCGAAATCGCATCCTCTTGGGAAATCCCCCGTTGAGCGAAGAAGAATAATTGATCCTCACCAATCTTAGAAGTAGATGCTTCGTGTTCGACTTTGGCGGTTTGGTTCTGAACTTGGATATAGGGGAAAGTATTCGCTTGCGCTCTGTCGCCAATCAGCATCGAGTCACACTGGGAATAATTTCTTGCGCCTTTTGCTGTCGGATTCATTTTGACTAAACCGCGATAGCTATTCGTCGATTTACCTGCGGAAATCCCTTTGGAAATAATCGTGCTGCGGGTATTTTTGCCCACATGGATCATTTTGGTGCCAGTGTCGGCTTGTTGGAGATTGTTAGTTAAGGCGACGGAGTAAAATTCACCGACGGAGTTGTCGCCGACTAAGACGCAACTGGGATATTTCCAAGTAATTGCCGAACCTGTTTCTACTTGTGTCCAAGAAATCTTGGAATTTACTCCTTTACACAAGCCGCGCTTAGTTACGAAGTTATAAATTCCACCTTTCCCAGTTTCGTCGCCAGCGTACCAGTTTTGAACGGTGGAATACTTGATTTCGGCGTTATCTAAGACTACCAATTCGACGACGGCGGCGTGAAGTTGATTGGTGTCGAATGCGGGTGCGGTACAGCCTTCGAGGTAGGTAACTGACGCACCTTCGTCGGCGATGATGAGTGTCCGCTCAAATTGTCCGCTATCTCCGGTATTGATCCGGAAATAGGTGGATAAATCCATCGGACATTTCGTACCTTTGGGGATGTAGACAAAGGAACCGTCACTAAATACGGCGGAGTTTAAGGCTGCAAAGAAATTATCGGCGATCGGGACGACACTGCCAAGATATTTCTCGATTAATTCGGGATATTCTTTGACGGCTTCGGAAATCGAACAGAATACCACGCCTTCTTTAGCTAATTGTGCCTTAAAAGTGGTGCCGATCGAGACGCTATCAAATACCGCATCTACAGCCACGTTTGAGAGCCGTTTTTGCTCGTTGAGGGAAATTCCCAATTTCTCAAAGGTTTCGAGGAGAATGGGATCTACTTCGTCCAAGCTGTCCAACTTTTTGGCAGCTTGTTTGGGTGCGGAGTAATAGATGATATCCTGGTAATCGATCGCGGGATAGTCTACGTGCGGCCAAGTGGGTTCGGTCATCTTCAACCACTGACGGTAGGCGCGCAGCCGGAAGTCGAGCAAGAATTGTGGCTCGTCTTTTTTGGACGAAATCAACCGCACGATGTCCTCGTTCAAGCCGCGCGGGATCTGGTCGGACTGGATATCAGTGACAAAGCCGTATTTATAGGGTTGATTTACTAAGTTTTGGACTACAGTACTCATCGATCGCCTGTGTTCTCTCTAGAATAAGGATGGATAATATCAGTGGGGGTGTGGTTGCTGCGGAGATCTTTACCCCACCCCAACCCTCCCCTTATAAAGGGGAGGGAGCTAGAGCCTCCCCTTTATAAGGGGGGTTGGGGGGGTAACACCATCTCAGTCGAATTCAGTCTCGACTCGCTCGGCAACTACGAAAGTTGTGTGTGATGTCTACCGACTGGGACAGACAAAATATCGTATAATTAAACAATAAACTGATTGTTTAATTCATTAATCCTATTGTATCGTAATTTAACAACATAGTTGTTGCTAAAGTAGCAAAACTAGGGAAATTTTTAATATTTGCACGTCTGCGCGCGACCATTTCTCCACACCCAGCACTGATATGATGACAGAGCAGCATTCCACAAAACAGGATATCCTCGAATATCTCCTCAAACAGGGGCAAGCCATCGCTCAAGATTTGGCTACCTCGTTAGATATTAGTCCCCAAGCAATTCGCCGCCATCTCAAGGATCTGGAAACCGAAGGCTTAATCGTCCATCAGTCTGTCGCCTCAGGCACGGGTAGACCCCAGCATATCTATCACCTGAGTCCCAAAGGACGCGATCGCTTCCCAAACCAGTACGATCGATTCGCGATCTCATTCCTTGATACTTTAGTCGATAATCTCGGCTACGAGCAAGCTAGCGAAATACTACACCAGCACTGGCAGAAGAAAAGCATCGACTATCGGCAGCAGCTCGGCGATGGAATCCTCATCGAGCGAGTAGCAAAGCTAGTCGAATTGCGCCGTCAAGAGGGTTATATGGCTGAGTATCACCCCTTCAACGGTCAAGATGATAAATTTATCCTAACTGAATATAACTGCGCTATTTCTCAGGTAGCGACTTCTTTTCCGGCGGTGTGTGGACATGAATTAGAAATGTTTGCAGCAGCTCTAGTAGATTGTCAGGTAGAACGCACGCACTGGCTGGTCGATGGCGAACATCAATGCGGTTATTTAATTTCGATGACTAACAATTGAAAAATTTAAGCTCCTAACTTCCTAATGAATAACGAAAAATATCTCACCCACGCTGAAGCTGTAGAAGTAGATAAAGCTCTACTCTCTACTCACGAGAAATTTTTGACCCGAATTACGATTTCTTCGATGAGAATGCTCAAACAGATTGCTGATGCGGAGCAGGTAGAAAAAATTGAAGACTTGACCCCTCAACAGATTATCAAATGGTTCGAGCGGGATGCGGAGTTGAAGCGATCTCAAGGTGATACCGCAGGCTCTTTACAATGGTAACCACACAGCATATGATACTGTGTGGCAATGCCGTTCTAGCTTTTTGTCCCTACTTCTAGTATTAATTTCGATCGCTTGAGTCCAGTTGGAATTTCTACTGGGTAGTCACCTGTAAAACAAGCCGAGCAGAAGTTGTTGGGATCTCGCTCGGTTGAGGATAGCATTCCGTCCCAAGATAGATAGGCGAGAGTATCTACACCGATTTGCTCGGCAATTTCAGCTACAGATTTAGTCGCAGCAATCAGTTGATCCTGAGTATCGGTATCGATCCCGTAGAAGCATGGATGAGTGACTGGCGGCGATGAGATCCGCATGTGTATTTCGGTTGCGCCAGCGTCACGCAGAGCTTTTACTAGTTTACGGCTAGTCGTTCCACGAACGATCGAGTCATCGATCACAATTACCCGTTTCCCTTTCAAGACATCTTTGAGTGGGTTTAACTTCATCCGAATCCCGGCTTCGCGCATCTCTTGGGTGGGTTGGATAAATGTCCGTCCCACGTAGCGATTTTTGATCAAGCCTTCCGCGTAGGGAATACCCGAAGCCTCTGAAAATCCGATTGCCGCAGGTATCCCCGAATCAGGTACGCCAATTACGATGTCAGCATCATGAAATGATTCTTTTGCTAATTGCTTGCCCAGTCGCATCCGGTAACTGTAAAGGCTTTCATCATTTACCCAGCTATCGGGACGAGCAAAGTAAATCATCTCAAAAATGCACAGTTTTGGCTGAATTTTTGGTGCCCAATCGATCGCTGTAACGCCGCTATCGGTAATCCAGAGCAATTCGCCTGGTTTGACATCCCGTTCATAGTCTGCACCGATAATATCTAGCGCACAAGTTTCGGAAGCCACTACATAATGATTGATATGGTCGGGCATAATCCCCAATACTAGCGGACGAATGCC
>JAJAZF010000488.1 GCA_026785875.1 Chamaesiphon sp.
GCCCGAAGCTGAGGTGGTGAGTCGATATCTGCGCCGATGTGCGAGAGTAGTCGATCGAGTGGACTAATCTGAGTCATTTCTCCCCTTATTGCACCTTTATCTGCAATTGTTTGGTTGATTTCATCTTTTAAATTGCTACCTTGCTTATCCAAATCTCGATCGAGAGATGGTAACTTTAGCCATTTAAAATTAGCAATTCCTTTAGTTGCGAATAGTTTAATTTTTTCTATTTTATGCTCGTATCCTTCACCTTCGGGAACAGAAAAATCTAAACCAAATTCTAGAGATTCGTCTTTGGCTAGTTCATAAAAGGCTGTATCCTTACCTTGAATAGCAATTTGCGTAATTGCCCAAGTTGCCTCTAGATCGAGAATGGCAATATTTAAAGGTTGCTCCTCAGTATTTTTGACACGGATATATACTGTGCCAGATTTGAGTTCGATCTGATGGCGATCGGGAAATGGATGCTTATTTTCATCGAGTAATTCAAACTCGATCGATAGTTGGGATTCTGGATGATCTAGAGCCTCGATCGATTTGTATTTTCCTAAATGCACCAGACGTTTAACCACCTCCGCCGGAGAATTGGGCGCATCGATACTTAAAGCAGGAGTTAAGTTAGCAATCGGCGTTAAGCGACTAATTTCATACTCTCCCTTTCTGCCTATAGCTACTTGATAATGTCCATCTTCCTCATTAGCTAGAACTTCCGTCACCCAACCATTACCCTGCATTGCCTGACGCACTTTGGCTAAGGCTGCTGTTTGTTGTCGAGCTAAATCCGGTGGTAATTCATTTTCGCCATCGCCCACTTCTTTCTCATACAATCGAATCCGATGTTGGAGATTGACAGGAGTTGATTCCATCACCGCTGGCAATCCTGGTTCGATCTTTGCTGTAACTGCGGCAACTCCACTTTCTTCAACCGACAAGACTTTAGCAGTAGCAGTAGAAGCTTGCAGATCGGTAATCTCGATCGCTGCAATTCGGTTTTGCCGATCGCTAAAGTCCGTACCGACAGGATAAAGCGCAAATCGCGTTCCTCGGCTCAATCCTTGCGCCAATCCCCCATCTAAAGTCACTCGTTCTGAAGCAACATTAGTAACCGTCAGACTGTACTGTACTGCCTTAATTTCACTACCAAATACTAATCGATCGCCTTCCCCTAATAGCATCGGTAATTGATTGGGGAATTTACTTTGAATCTGTCCTTTAATGCGATCGTACAAAGCTTGATAGGTTAACCCCATCGGTACGGCATTCAGAGTATCGAGCATCCAGTAAGTCAATGCTCCATTGCGCTCTTTTCCATTCCCAAATACTGCTTCATAGGCATACTCAGACGGACGACAAGCACCCAAGAACACATAGTCTCTCTGATTTGGCAACCAACCTTCTGTTCGATCGTTTTGAGTCAGAGTTCGCCAATTTTGCACCAATTCATCCCTAGTAGCAACGGCACTATCTGTGGGTCGATCTTGAGTATCGACTGCGCCATTTTGCGCCCCTCGAATCTCGCCATCACCCCGCGTCGCACCGCCTGAATGACAACTATCAAACACCACCGTGACGATTAACCCTTTGTCAGTCATCCGTTTCAGGAGGGTCGCCATTTCCACATCCCGCAGATAATAGCTATTATCCCCTACATCCATCGGTACTAAGCTCTCATCAAACTGTCCTGCTCCCTTTAAATCTGCAAAAATCGTGTTCACCCGTCCGCCATGCCCTGAATAATGGATGTAAACTATATCCTGGGCTTGGGCAGTTTCGGTAATCTGGTTAAAAGCGTTAACGATGTTTTGGTAGGTGGGGGGCTGTTCTTGACGGGCCGATCGCACATCAGCTAGAGCATTGCGATCGGGTAACGGGGAAGTCAATCTAGTCATCCGTTCTGGCGGAATTTGCAGCGATGTTTTCAGATAGTCTGCTACTTTGTCAATATCTCGGACAGCCCCTTGCAGGCTTTGATAGTAAGGATTGGGTTGGTAATAATCAATGCCAATCAGCAAAGCATAAAAACTAGACATAATTGGTTACGCTCCTACATCTGCAACTCTAAAAAGATTGTGAACGGGGGTGGGGGCATCTTCGCTAGGATTATCGGTTTGAACTTTCACTCGATACACTCCTACGGCTAAGTTATTCATCGCCATCACCCAAGTGTCATTTTCTAACGTAAAATTCCGATCGATCGCGGGACGCTCGTGGGAGACACAGGTAATCTCAGCCGTCAGGGAATTAAAGGCAGTATCTCCTGAGATCTTTGCCTGCATGGTAATTGGTTCATTAACTAGATACAAATCATCCAGGGATAAACCAATTCCTTTTAACCCCCGAATTCCTCTCGATGCAACTCCTTCCACCGCCCCGCGCACATCTTCTAGCGAAGCCGTTTGCGCCGTTTGAATCCGGTTGAGGAGGTTTAGTAAAGTATTTGGCTGATTTTGTAATGCACCATGACTCTCGGCAATATAATCGACCATCGACAGCATCTCCAGATCGCCCATTTGTACGGGAGTAGCTGAAACTTGGGGCACCGTACCATCCCCATCGCTGAGATTGGGACGATCGAGCAACCAAGTTGGGAGGATTTCACTGGTGGTAATTACCCCATCAACTAATTCTACCGATTGCTGGGTTGGTTGAATTACGCCGACGATCGGACAGGTTACAAAACTATGGCGATAAGTTGGATTCTGCTGGTTAGCATCGGCGGCATTATCGATGGCGTTATAAAAATTTAAAGCGTCTTGTGCTTTAGCTCGATCGATATTTGGCAGATCGATCGGCGATTCTGCAATCCGATAAAATTCATTGCCAACTTTGAGAGCTTTATACCTGGGCA
>JAJAZF010000489.1 GCA_026785875.1 Chamaesiphon sp.
AACTGAGCGACCTCTATCGGCGTTTATTAGCTCAATCCTTATTAAGTCCTGGGATGGCACGAGGATCGAGTGCTACTTCGACACTCTCACCCAAGCAAATCGTCAAAGCCTCTTAGATAGTTGATAGTTGATAGTTGATAGGTGTAGGGTGGGCACTGCCCACCAGCTACATTACAGACATAATCTAGCCGTTCGCGGAGCGTACCGTAGGTAATCGATAATTGTATCTACCTACTTATCGATCGATACTAAGTCACATACTAGACCTAAACGTTTAGTATGTGATGTTTTGATGTTTGTTAAAATATAGCAACTGCCAATAATTTAAGACGCACCAAATGAGCAAAAATCCTTTGAGCTGGGATGAACTAACAGAACTTGCAAAATCGCAATATGAGCCAATCGATGCCATTAATGGAGCCACTAATGCTCAAGCTAGATTGCGCCTATTCGGACAAGCCGAATCTGAGGTGCGGGTGACTCTATACCGCGACAATCATGCGTGGTGTCCCTACTGTCAAAAAATCTGGCTGTGGCTAGAGGAAAAACAAATTCCCTATCGGATCGAAAAAGTCACGATGTTCTGCTACGGGGAAAAAGAGAGTTGGTACAAACGGAAGGTACCATCGGGAATGCTCCCAGCAGTTGAATTGGACGGGCGGATGATTACTGAAAGCGATGATATTTTGTTCGCTTTAGAGAAGGCTTTTGGTGCTGTGGGGTTTGGGATGAAAGATCCTTTAGTGCTGCCGTTGCGACAATTAGAACGGCTACTATTTCGAGCGTGGTGTGGTTGGCTGTGTCGCCCGGCAAATTCAGTGCGAGAGGAACAGCACAATCGATCTCAATTTGTCAGTGTGGTAGCGATGGTTGAGGAAGCATTGGGTAGTACTCCAGGGGCTTACTTTCTCGAAAAGTTTAGTACTGCTGACATTATCTTTACACCCTATGTCGAACGGATGAATGCTAGCCTGTTCTACTACAAAGGCTATTCCCTGCGCGAGGAAAATCCACGTTTTGCAGCTTGGTTTGATGCGATGGAAAGCCGAGCGACTTATCGCGGTACTCAAAGCGACTTTCACACCCACGTCCACGATTTACCACCCCAAATGGGCGGGTGCTATGAAAATGGCGAACCGCAGATGCTCATCGACAAAGCACGGGTAGATAATGGTCCTTGGGATGGATTACCAGATGCAACTTTTCCAGAACCGGAACACTCGCGGGCGGAAGCTCTCTACCGCACGATTAAGCATCATCCTAATGTGATTCGTGCTAATCCTGCCGACGATCGACTGATCGACGAAGCTTTGCGGTGTGCGCTGACACAGATGATGACAGATGTAGATTGTATCCCACCGCAGGGATCTGACGCTGCACTGCGCTATGTACGCGATCGAATCAATGTCCCGCGTGATATGTCGATTTATGCCGCCAAGCGGCTGAGAACGGCTCTAGAAAAAACTGCTGCACTAGTTGGCGATGCTCAAGGTGTCCCGATTCCCTTCAATCATCGGCGCGATCAGAACCCTGCTGATTTTGCGAGGACTTAGGAATTCCTCCTTTTGTAGAGGCAATTCATGAATTGCCTCTACAAAAGGCTGGGGGTGGTATCCTTTAACGCGATCGCGGCTAGAATTTTGCTAGCAATTGGTAAGTCCCGATCGCCAGCGAGTCGATCGATGACTAGTGGCGATCTCTGTCGATCTGTGTCTAATACTGTCGGAATTAATGGCTGTGATCTGCGTCCGATTTTGAACCAAAAGTAGAGACGTTCGAGCGCGAATTGTGACGAGGATCGAGGCTAACAGTAAGGGATACATGACAGCGTGTAAAACACCTCGATTCTCCAGAGGAGAGGCTCGCGGGAACGAATTCTTGCGATAATGTAAGACTAAAGATCTAACTAAAATTTCATGGTTCCGCTACCCCACAGCCGCCCTAAGCAACTCTCGATCGGGCCACTCGAACGAGAAATCCTCGAAATTGTCTGGGAACTAGGTATAGTCACCGTCAAAGATATTCACGATCGCATTTTGACCGATCCAGATCGCGAATTAGCCTATGCTTCTGTCGCCACGATCTTGAATCGACTGACACAGAAAAAATGGCTCACCTGCAATAAACAAGAACGCACTTATCTTTGGCAAGCAGTGATAAGTGCGACTGAAGCGCAAACTCTTCAGGCTTACGAACATCTCAACCAATTTTTGGCAGTGGGTAGTCCAGATATAGTCGCCGCTTTTGCTGACAATCTCGATCGATCTAGTCTCGAACAGCTAGAAGCGATCGCCCAAAGACTGCAAGCCATCCGCACAGCTAAGGAGAAACAGTAATGCACCTAATTGTATTGTTGGCTATTTTCGCGCTGGCTTGGAGACTGCGGTACACTTGGTCGGAAACTGCTGCTAGTTGGAGCCAGCGGTGGGATCGGACACTAGCAATATTCTTATTACCACCACTATTATTATTTACGAGTGCGATCGCCATTATTTTGATGGGTCCCCACGGAAGAATGGTTTGGATGGTGAATGATTGGTTGAGTTATGACCTCGCGATCGGCTTTTTGGGATTAGCAGTATTTTATTGGCTCAAACTAGCTGGATCTGGTTGGCGGATGCTCCAACAGGTGCGGACTTATCCGACATCCGAACTAAATGGTAAAAGCGTTCGGCTGCTGGATCTACCGACTCCATATAGTGCCCAAATTGGCTTCTGGGAGCCAGAATTAGTCATAACCCAGGTGTTATTAGATAGCTTAGGTACAAAGCATTTAGAAGCTGTTTTAGCCCACGAACAGGCGCATTATTGCTACCGTGATACCTACTGTTTTTTCTGGTTGGGATGGGTGCGGCAGATTACTGCTTGGCTCCCGCAGACTGAAGCCATGTGGCAGGAATTATTAGTTTTACGGGAACTCCGTGCCGATCGATGGGCAGCCGAGCGCACCGATCCATTATTAGTAGCCGAAGCTTTACTCTTAGTCGTTCACAACACATCAGCCTTTACCGAAAACTTTTGTGCAGCTTTTAGTCAAATTGCTCCAGCAGATCGTCTCAACCAACGTATTGACGCACTTTTAGAGATCTTAGAACCTGCCCTAGACGATCGCCTTGACGTAGCCTCTGGCGGAGAGAATTACCACCGACGAAACCAGCTATCGGCGTGGGCGTGGTTGCTCTTGGCATTGCTGCCATTGCTAGCAGTACCTTTTCATAGATAACTGCTGGTTGCTACCGATGCTTACCGATCGCCAAATCGATTGAAGACAGCAGCGTCACTAGGAATAGACCCACAGTCCCTAAGACTGATAAAATAAGATACCGACAATTCTCCGCAACAATACAAATATTCATGATTTCCAGTAATGACTTTAGACCTGGTGTATCCATTGAGTGGAAAGGAGGCGTATGGAAAATCGTCGAATCTCTCCATGTTAAACCTGGGAAAGGTTCCGCTTTTGTAAGGACAAAGCTCAAAAATGTCCAAAGTGGTAGCGTGGTAGAAGAAACATTCCGCGCGGGGGAAACTATGCCCCAGGCTACATTGGAAAAAATCAAAATGCAGCACACCTACAAAGATGGCGATCAATTTGTGTTTATGGATATGGAATCTTTTGAAGAATCCAATCTAACTCCCACCCAAATTGGTGCTAACGTAAAATACCTCAAAGAAGGGATGGAAGTGAGTATCGTCCGCTGGGGCGAACAAATTATGGAAGTGGAGCTGCCAAATACAGTAGTATTGGTAGTGATCGATACCGATCCAGGGATGAAAGGGGATACAGCTACAGGTGGTAGTAAGCCAGCGATCGTCGAAACTGGGGCACAAGTTACTGTCCCGTTGTTTATCAGTATTGGTGAAAAAATCAAAATCGATACTCGTACCGATCAATATGTGGGACGAGAAAGCTAACTAAAACACTAAGTTAGTACAAAATTCACTCTCGGTTCGATCGATCTGTAAGTGAATTTTGTTTTATTTACTAGCCAGGGGGTACTGGAATGTTTCTGACAGCGGTTTCACTCCCAATCGCCATGTGAGCGATGGGGAATGACGCGCATAGCTTTGGTGTGAGCGCGAATGAGTCAAATTACCCAGGGTAATTCTCTAATATATCAATTTAATTTAGATCGATAATAGTTACGCTTACTTCATTAATAATAACTATTAATTAAACATCACTGAATATGACAATTGACTTTAAAGAGCTTGGCGAACTATTAGCGGCGATCGCTAAGAATAATATTACTGAATTGACACTTAAAAATGCTGATTTTGAACTGACTGTCAGTCAGGGTTCAGGATCGAGCGGGGGTTCGATCTCCACTACTATTACAGATATTAATGCCCAGTTAATCTCTTTACCAACCCCCGAGTCACAACCGATGATGGTAGATCGGCACTCTACACCTGCGATCGATAAGCAGTGGGTAGAAATTAAGTCGCCGATGGTTGGGACATTTTATCGATCGCCAGCTCCAGATGAAGCAGCATTTGCATCGATCGGCGATCGGATCAAGATCGGGCAAACTGTCTGTATCATCGAAGCCATGAAGCTGATGAATGAGATCGAAGCCGAATCAGCCGGACAGGTAATGGAAGTATTAGTTGAAAATGGTCAACCGATCGAATTTGGTCAACCATTAATGTATATCAATCCTGGTTGAGCAACCGTTGTAATCGATCGCTCAAGGAGTTGTGGATGCACCTGGATTAATCGGGAAATCTTGGTCGTAAGTTTGACGCGTAATTGGTTGTCTGATTTCCACACCAACATCGCCGAGGACTTCCAACTTCTTACCTTCGACTGTAATCCAGACAGGGGCATCGGGATTTTGAG
>JAJAZF010000490.1 GCA_026785875.1 Chamaesiphon sp.
AGAGATGCCCGAAATTTACCGATAACTTCAGAACAAAACCCGCCCCAACCGCCAAGGCAATCGACAATCGATTGTAATATGTCCTAACGCCCTTGGCGGTTGCTATATCTAAAAAGCTGAGTGTCACTAAAAGCCTGAACTGGGCATTACTCAGTAGGCTTAATTCAGAACTAGGATGGCAGAGGTGGGTCAGTCCGGTGACTTGATTGGTGCTTGAGCCGTCCCAGGGTGTTGTCGATCAGGTTGGTCATTTTATCGGCAGCACCATCAACAGCCTGGTCGAGAGTGGCAGATTGCTCGGTCACTGCTAGGGGTTGATGACCTTCGAGGCGGGCTTCAATCATGCAGCGGAGGCTGTCATTGCCGTCCTGTTGCTCACTATTCTGATTGCTCAGGTGTACATCCACAGATGCGATCCGATCGCTGAATCGGCTCAGTGCATCCTTGATGACGCTACTAACCCGATCGAGCAGTGCCTCATGACCTTCGATGTTGTGGTCGGTTCTGATTTGAATTTGCATATTGATACTTAGGATAAGATTAGTAACAAAGTCATTTTAAATTGAAGCAACCTGTTGGGAGAGCGTCAATAAAAAGGCGATGTTTGTCATTGCTTTAATCGCATGGTGTGCATTAGCAGGGATAAAAGCAAAGACTCCAGACTCCAAGACAATCTCTTTTCCTTCGATCGTCAGCGCGCCTTGTCCTTCAATCACGTTCACCGTAGCATTGCGATTCGCAGTATGTTCTGCGATATTCATGCCCGCAGCCAGCGACATCAGTATGTATCGACAGTTTCCATCTTCTAGCAACACCTTGCGCTTGACTCCAGTTTGAGGATACTCAATGACATCTGCCCAATGAATTGCGGTCGTTGTTACTGAATCGATAGTTATAGTCATGGAATTGCTCCTTATATAAATGGGTTCTATAAACTATGGAAAGACAATCTTGGCGATCGGCGCAGATCCCAAAACAATATGGGCAGCGGATCGCAACACGCTTTCGGAGTAGATAATCTTCTGAACGTTTAGACTAGGCGCACGTTTTGCGGTGGCATTGTAAGTTGCGATCTCCCCTGCCAAACTGAAATCGCTACAAGTGCGGTAGCAATCGTCGTCGTGCACTGCCTGGAAGATCACGTTATAGAAGGGATTAAGACCCAGGTTCAGGTCATAGGCATAATTTTCGGCAGACACCCAGAGATGACCTTGCTGAATATCGGCAGACATCTCTGCGGCATTGTTGTAACGATCGTACCAGGAGAATTGTAGATTGAGCGGAAGTGCTGTATAGTATTCCGTCCAGAGCCAATCACACAGTTCTGAGATTGTTGCCTCAGAAATTTCCGCCGGAGCACTTTCCAGGTAGAGTTGAGCGAGGGTTTCGACTTTGGATTTTGTTATGGACGCTGAAGTAGTTTTCATCAGTTTGGCTTACTCTGTTTTTTAGAGATATTCTTACCCTAATCAGCTAGGAATTGATTTCGGGATTGAAGTCACTTGAACGATCCTCATTCACACAGCAACGGGTTCAATTCGGTTTGATATGAATCCGAGGAGCAACCCCTGGATTAATTATTTCTGCGAGTTCCTCTTTCGTCATTTGGTCGAGTTCGGCTTGAAGTTCTTCGCCAGAGAGTTGATGCCCATAGCTTTCGGCAATTGCAATATAGCTTTCAATTGTGTTTGCGGCTTTGAGTTGTTGCCGCAAGAGTGCGTTTTGTTTGGCATCGTCTAGAAATCGAGATACACTTGTCTGTTTCATGGTCTGATAAATAAGAACTTAAATTTTTAACTTACTTAAATCATGCGATCGTCAATGTTTGAGATCGTGTTTGAATTGGTTGATTTCGATATAAAGCTTAACAAAACTAAGGCTAGGGCATCCTCGATGACTTTACTGTCCCGATTAGCCAGAGCCTCACGAATTTCGATTGGTAATTTCACCAGAGCTATGTGATTCGGATGAATCATACCCAGAATCAGCAATGCCGTTTTCCAAACATCCGATTCATCCCAATATTCAGTACATTACTATAACTATTTCTCCTAAGTTCCAGACTTATGCAGCCCACTGAACATCTCAAATACTAATCGCAACTTTCCCCCGCACTTGCCGCTGTTCGACGTGACGAATTGCCGTCGGCACTTCGCTCAGACTGTAAGTTCGGTCGATAAAAGGGACAATTTTTCCAGCTTCAATTAGATTTTTCAAAATTACCAAATCCGATCGATCGGGTTTAGCCGTCAAACACTTGACATTCCGACGCATAATTCTCGAAATTACCGAGCCGAACAAAAACACCTGAAACAGTCGCCAGATCGAACCGCCGATGAGGACGTAGGTGCCATCAGGCTTCAATATTGGTGAATAGTCAAAAACAGAGCCATAGGCGGCGGCATCTAGAATTAGGTCATACTGCTGCCCATTTTTGGTGACATCTGTTTGAGTGTAGTCGATGATGTGTTCTGCGCCAATCGATCGCACCATCTCCATTTTGTTTGTACTACATACCGCAGTTACCTCCGCCCCAAATGCCTTGGCAATCTGCACCGCAAACGACCCTACACCGCCCGATGCACCATTAATTAACACCTTTTGACCCGATCGAATCTGACCGCAGTTCCGCAGTCCCTGGAGCGCGGTTAGGGCAGCACCAGGAACGGTTGCAGCTCGCTCGAATGAGATATTTTTCGGCTTGATCGACAATGCCGATTCGATCGCACAGACATACTCCGCAAACGCGCCAAAACCACACTCTGACAGATCGCCAAACACCTCATCACCCACCTGAAACTCGGTGACATTCTTGCCAATGGCTTCAACCTGCCCAGCGATATCAAAGCCGAGGATCTGGATTTTAGGCTTGAGGATGCCCCCAAACATCAGGCGACTTAGGAATGGATCTCCACGCATCAGATGCCAGTCGCCAGCATTGACGGAGGCGGCGCGAATTCGCACCAGCACGCCATTGTCTGTGACTACGGGCTTGTCAACTTCTTTCAGGCTCAATACATCTGGCGAACCATATTCAGTCTGGACGATCGCTTTCATATTTGTTAGCCTCCACCGGAGCAACTTACAGCGTAAGTATAACTGATGGTGTAAGTTTGTCAAGATGGAAATGTGCAAAAAGTAAAATAGCAAAAGATGAGCAAGTCAAATACATCGCCCCAGATCCCGTTGAGTCGGGAACGGATCTTACTTGCGGCGATCCGTCTGGCTGACGAGGGGGGGATTGAATCGCTCTCGATGCGAAAGTTGGCTCAGGATCTGGGCGTTCAGGCGATGTCATTGTATAACCATGTGGCGAACAAAGATGACATGCTCGATGGCATTGTGGACATTGTGATTGGCGAGATTGAGGTGCCCGATCTTGACATTGATTGGCAGACGGCAATGCGGCGACGGGCGAATTCGGCTCATGAGGTGCTATTGCGTCACCCTTGGGCGACGATGCCGATCGTCTCACGGATTAATGTGGGGCCAGCAATGTTACGCTATATAGATGCGACATTGGGCTGTCTATGCGAAGCGGGCTTTTCATTCGAGATGGTCGATCGAGCCTGGAATGCGATCGATAGTCACATCTATGGATTTACGCTTCAGGAGCTAAACTTTCCGCTCGAGGCGGTGGAATATGTCAAGGCGGCAAAGGAATATATGCCGAATATCCCCGCTGAAAAATACCCCTATATGAATCGACTGACGCATTACCTAATCGACGGACATTATGATGGCATTGCCGACTTTAATTTCGGTCTGGAATTGATTCTCAATGGTCTCGAAAAGTTTCTAAATAAAGCCTAATTGTTGGAGCGGCGGCACCAAGATTATATTCGAGGATGGCAATCGATCGATCGAATCAGTGTTAATGAAATCGAATATTATCAACTAATTAAGCATCCAGGGGAAACGCATTTAAACTCGATCGATATCGGGCGATCGATGGCAATTAGTAATAGAAAAGTATTAGTTGCAACGTAATAAGTTTTTGAGTTAATTATTGACGGCTGTTATCGCGATCGCTAAGATAAGTTGTCAAATAAAAATTATAATTATTCAAAATGACTCACCAGTTGTCGATCGCTAAATCAACAGCGATCGACCGCTAATTGGTGATGTTTTTAGGCTGTGGATCGGGTGCAATTTCCCCCAATCGTCTCAAGAGCGGGGTAATCGTCAAGCCTTGGACGAAAATCGAGAAGGCAACCACGGCAAATGATACGGTGACAATCTGATTGCGATCGGGCAACTCCGGCGGTAATCCTAAAGCCAGAGCCAGTGCTAAGGCACCCCGCAGCCCACCCCAAAATAAAATGTGTTGATGTTCGGGTTTCACTGCGAGGGCAGAACGAACGAACACAGCGCAGCAGAGATAAGTAGAGACGGCACGACCGAAGGTGACAAAGATAATCCCGATCGCGATGGGAATGAGTACCGCCAGAAAATTTTGATGAGTTTCCTGCATTCCCATCAATAAGAAAATCAGTGAGTTAATTACGAAGGCAAAGTATTCCCAGAACGAACCGACAGCTTCTCGCCCTTCATCGGAAATCGCACCGAGCGAACCGATATTGCCCACGATTATCCCCGCTGTGAGGGTTGCGAGTACCCCTGAAACGTGCAAGTGTTCGGCGAGGAGAAAAGAGCCATAAGCAGCAATGGTGGTGAAGGTGATTTCGACGAGAGGATCTTCGGTGCGTCCGGCTAATAACAATACGCCGCCTGCTACTGCTGCACCGCAGGCTATACCACCCACGATCGTCACGACTAGAGATTGAGCGATACCTACTGGTGTAATCTGGCTGCCACTAGCGATCGCCAGCGCAATTCCAAACGCTACCGCTGCTGTACTATCATTAAATAAACTTTCGGCTTCAACTAGTTGTCGGAGTCGTCCGTGAACTCCAGCTTCTTTAAATGTGGCGATTACCGAAACGGGATCGGTAGCAGCAATTAATACGCCAAATAATAGCGAGGTAATCCAACTCCAATGAGCGAGATAGTGCATCCCCAGCGTCGTAATTCCTGCTGATAAAATTACGCCCACGGTGGCTAAGGTGATAACGACAGGCAAGTCTTTACGCAGTTCTTGCCAATTAATATAAAAAGCAGCTTCAAAGATCAGCGGTGGTAAAAAAGCATTGAAGATCAGTTCTTTGGTGAGTTGAATATTCGGTGCAAATGGAAACAATGCCAAGATAATTCCAGCAAAGACTAGTCCGACACTATATGGCAATTTGAATCGTCGGGCGAGCATGGCGACGATACCAGCAATCAGTAATAATAACTCAGCTTTTTCAATAGTTAACATAAGACAGTAATTAATTGATAATTGATAATTGATAATTACCGATCCTGCGAACATCGAATACCCCGATCGTCACCGATAGTCTTCACGATCGGTGCCGATCGACATTTTTGGAGAAAGCTAAAATAGCTTGTTCCAGTTCTGGTGATAATTGAATCGGTAAAGATCCAGAGCGAAAATGTACATCTTGCTGCGGAAAGGGAATCTCGATTTGATGTTGTTGAAAGGCAGCTTCAATCAGAAAATACAAATCGCTTTTAATTAACAATTGTCGTTCTGGCGTTGTAATCCAGACCAGTAATTCAAAATCCAGGGCACTATCGCCAAATCCTTTGAACAATACGTGCGGTGGTGGTGAGGACAGAACTTCGGGATGAGTGCGGATGGCTTCAATCAAGGTAGATCTGACTAAATTGGCATCAGATCCATAGGCAACACCTACGGGTAAATGTAGCCGAGAAGTAGGATTCAAATGGCTCCAGTTAATCACCTCCCGATCGAGGAAATGCGAGTTGGGGAGAATAATGGAAATCCGATCGAGTGTCCGAATGACGGTGCTACGAGCATTAATCTGTTCGACAGTACCCTTGTAATCGTTCACTTCAACAAAGTCACCAACCTGGATCGGTCGCTCAAATAATAAAATTAACCCACTCCCAAAGTCTTTGGCGATATTCTGAAAGCCAAAGCCAAGACCGATCCCCAAGGCACTGGCGAGAATCGTCAAGGAACTCAGATCCAGCCCCCAGAGCTGGAGTAGCACGATCGAGCCAATGGTAATTAGGGCATATTTAACCAAAATCGAGATACTAGCTTCTGCACCGCGACTCAGGCGCATTGCTTGTAAGATCCGCGTCCGCAAGATATTTGTCACTACTCCCGATAGGACGATCGTGCCGATGAGAAAACCTAGTAGGATGACTAAACTCGTAATCGAGTAGGACATCGTCCCCCGCGAAAAAATGGGACTGGTGAGGCTAGAAATCAAGCTGTTGGTGAAATTGTAGCTCCACTGACGGGTGAGGGGAAACAGATTGGTAATGTATAGCAACGCGATCGTCCACATTGCCGTTCGCACCAAAAATAGCGTCGATCGGAATAATAAATTAATCGATTGAGGTTCGCCGTCAGTCGATATAGCTTGGAGTTTGGTAACACTGAGACTTACGCGCTGCCAGATTTTGCCAAACAACCAGTGGAGCGCGATCGCCACGACAATCACCCCTAATGCTAACACAACCATCTGTTTGATAAATTCAGGGCTGCGTTCTTGTTGGGCTTGAAGGATTGCCGCCTGAAGCTGATTTATCCAGATCGTTGCCTGCTCTGTGGTCGTTTGACCATCGATCGTATCGTTTTGAGTGACGGTGAGCAAATAGCGATCGTTAACGATAATTGTCGGAGCTTTATTTCGCAGTTCGAGTTTGACTGTTGGCGGTTGTTGAGATTCGACGGCTGCTTGGAGTTGGGTGTTAATCGAGTCTCTCCGTTCGCTGGCTTTTAACTGAGCGGAATTTGCAACTTGAAAAATTTGCCGACTGTCAACCGTTACCGCCGCACGATCTGATATCCCTTGAGCAGGTGTGAAGATCGTAGCGAAGAGAATTAAGATCGGTACCAGTATCCCGATCTGGATCGATCGAAATCGAGACGAGCGCAGGTTAGCGCGAGGAAAATTCAGCATCTTGAGGGTGGGATCGTCGAGTGATGAGGACAAGATTCAATTGCCAGTCGATCTTACTCCCCAAGCGATTTTTCGGGAGCAGGAACTTCAGCCGCTCGATCGAAAGCCACCCGCAGAAATGGTGGAGCTAAAAAAGTCGTCAAAATCACCATCACAATAATTGACACTTGTAATGGCTTGTCTAACACCCCACTTGCCGCACCAATTCCCGCAAAAACTAATCCTACCTCACCACGGGGAATCATCCCCACCCCGATCGCCCAACGGTTAACGCCTGGGATGCCGAATACAGCCCAACCCGTCACTAATTTACCGATTACTGCCACGACGACTAAAAAGACGGCAATTAACAATCCCGCCCGATTTTCCGGTACAGTGGGGTTCAAAACGCCCAGATCTGCCCGTGCGCCGACAGTGACAAAAAAGATCGGCACCAGTAGATCCGCGATCGGTTTAATTAGTTCGTCTAACTCATTGCGCTCCTCAGTTTCATCTAATACTAATCCCGCAGCAAATGCACCTAAAATTGCTTCGAGATGAATTGCATTCGCTAAAAACGCCATCAAAAAAGCAAAGGTAAATGCGGGAATAATAATGTTGCCACGAGTCTTGAGCTTATCGACGATCGCCGTAAAACTTGTGTTAAAAAAGTTACCCAAGAGAATCGAACCGATTAGAAATATGGTGGCACTGACGATGAGGTAAATAACATTAGTCACATCAATTTCACCCGTTTTGGCAAGGCTGGCAACAACGGCGAGGACAATAATTCCCAGCACATCATCAATTACCGCCGCACCGAGGATAATTTGACCCTCCTTCGATTGTAGTTGTCCTAATTCAGTTAAAACTTTCGACGTAATGCCGATACTGGTAGCTGTCAATGCTGCCCCACAAAAAATTGCCGGAATCGCTGCGACATGAAATAACACCATCAACCCCACCGTTCCTGCCGCAAAGGGCAATGCCACCCCCACACAGGCAACGACAATTGCTTGTACTCCTACTTCCTTGAGTTGGCGCAAGTCAGATTCTAAGCCAATTTCAAATAGGAGAATAATTACGCCGATTTCGGCGAGAACTGAGATAACTTCACTCTGGGACTCAAATACAGCCTCTATTCCGGCGGGTGAGAGGTGATTGAGGGCTTGGACGAGCGTCATAATCAGTGAATCCGCCCCAGCCAGTTCACCTTCGGGGAAGATAACTAGATGGAAAGCCGAAACTCCCACGATTACACCCGCTACCAATTCTCCCAACACCGGAGAGAAATCAAATTTCCTGGCTACTTCCGAGCCAATTTTGCTAGCGATAAAAATTACTATTAAAGTTAGTAAGACTCCAGATAAAATGATGGGAGAATATTCTGGTGTAACTGCTGCAAGTAATGGCGACATCATCGAAACTACGTCAGTATTCCACAAGATCAAGGCTTCTTTCAAAAACATAGGCTCAACAATTAATGCCTGGATTGAAAATAGATAATATCAGAAATATCACTTTAAAATATTAATCTATGATATTATTATTTTACCATGTTTATTGAGTGAGAGCTGTATCAATATTTGAGAATCGATATCAATTATTTATGCTCACAGATGATGGCAAGATCGATCGTCTGACAAAAGCGATCGGTAGAGCTAGTCTAGCGATCTCGAATGAAATTCCTCAAACCGCCCCAATATCTGGTAGGTTGAAGAAAACCGACTTAAATTCTATCCTTGCTCATCCACATCTTGTATAGCAGTCGCCAAGTTCGTTAGGACGTTTTTTGATTAGTCCGCGTCGGCGGACTTTGCATTCCGTTCGCGGAGCGTCTGCCTATGCCTACGGCAGGCTGTCGCCAACGCAGAGCGGCGATTACCCTACGGGAACGCTACGCGAACAATCGCTGTGTCCTAACAGCCTTGGCTTAGATATGGGAGGATCGGTTTGATAACATCCACCTACGATGACAAATAATCTTGATGAATATTGCGCGAACTATCTGTTTAGGATTTTTGGGGGTCATTTTAGTTGGTACTCTAGCTTTGATGTTGCCGATTACAGGTACGAGTGGCAATTGGAATAGTCCATTCGTAGCACTATTTACCACGACTTCGGCGGTGTGTGTGACGGGGTTGAGCATTGTGGATGTGGGTAGTTACTTTTCTTTTTGGGGACAGTTGGCGATCGCGATCGAGATTCAGATCGGTGGGCTAGGATATATGACGCTTACCACTTTTTTGATGCTCCTGCTCGGTCGTAAGTTTGACTTCAAGCAGAAATTGGCGATCCAAGATGGGTTCGATCGACCATTCCTGCAAGGTAGCAAAAATTTGATCGTCTCGATTATCTATACCACGCTAATTTTTGAAGTATTGGGTGCCGCGATCGTCTTGCCGACATTTGTCGCGGAAAAAGGGGCAGTGATGGGTCTGTGGTACGCAATTTTTCATAGCGTTAGTGCTTGGAACAACGCTGGTTTCGCCCTACCTGCCAACGGTTTGATAAACTATCAAACTTCGATCCCGATTAATTTTGCCATTTCGATGTTAATTATTGGTGGTGGGCTTGGCTACCAGACGCTCGTCGAAATCTACCTAGCGATTTCGCATCGTCTCCAGGGTCGATCGAGTCGATTTATCTGGTCGCTAAATTTTAAAGTAACCGTTAGCACCACGCTGTTGCTATTGTGCATTGGGACGGTGGTAATTTTTGTTACCGAACATCGTAACCTGGCAACCATTGGCGGTAGAGATCTGGCTCATCAATTAACCGCCGCCTGGTTTCAATCTGTGACGACCCGGACTGCGGGCTTCAACACGATCGATAACGGTAAAATGACGATGGCGGGACTATTTGTGACGGTAGGACTGATGTTCGTCGGTGCCAGTCCTGCTGGGACTGGCGGCGGGATTAAAACTACGACGTTGGCAATTTTGGCCAGTACGACTCGATCGGCACTCTTGGGCAAGTCCACTGTGGTGATGTTCGAGCGATTGGTACCCACCGAACTTTTAGTTAAGGCGGTGGCGGTAGTATTTGGCTCGGCAGGTGTGGTGATTATTAGCGCAGTGGCGATCGCTTTCAATGACCCGCAATTCATCGCCATTAAAGTGTTATTTGAGGTGGTTTCGGCTTTTGCCACCGTCGGTCTTTCGACGGGGATTACCGCGCAATTATCGCTTGCCAGTCAAGTGATTTTGGTCGTACTAATGTACATTGGTCGAGTGGGGATCTTAATATTGATCTCAGCCGCGATCGGCAAGCCCCGCCTGAGCGCAGTCAAATATCCTGCCGAAAATCTGTTAGTCGGTTAAACAAATCTCTATCCAAACAATATGCAATCCAAATCTCCGCTCAATTTACTCCAATTGTTAAATACCGATCGATCGACAAAACGTCAATTTGGGGTGATCGGCTTAGGTCGGTTTGGTCAATCTGTATGTAGCACGCTACATCACATGGGCTACGAAGTCTTGGGTGTCGATCTGACGGAAAAAACTGTCGCTACCGCAATCAACGAAAAAATCGTCAGCCATGCCATGCAGCTTGATTCGCGAGATGAATCTGCGCTGCGCGAGTCGGGTATTCTGGAACTAGACACGGTAGTAGTCGCGATCGGTAGTTTTCTGGAAGAGAGTATTGTGACTACTCTCAATGTCAAAGAGGGCGGTGTGAGGTATGTAGTTGCCAAGGCTTCTTCGGTAACTCATGGCAAGCTACTCGAAAAAGTGGGCGCGGATCTGGTCGTCTATCCAGAGCAAGAAGCGGGTTACTTGCTAGCGAGTAAATTGACTAAGCCAGGGATTCTAGAACGGTTCAGGCTAGATCCAGATCATAGCATCATCGAAATTTCAGTGCCCCCAGAGTTTAGTGGTAAAACCCTCCAAGAGTTGCAACTGCGCCACCGCTATGGCATCAATGTCCTAGCTGTGGGCAATCCCGAACATTTTGATATCAATCCCAGTCCAAATTTGTGCTTGCAACTAGGTTTAATCATGGTGGTGCTAGGTGACGATCGATCGATTCACAACTTGCCTCTATCCCATCCGCCAGCAGCTTAATAACTGCCAAGATCTTAGCGCAGCCGATTATTTGGGGTTTACATATCATCGATGATCTGCTGTCAACTATTTTAATCTCTGATAATAAATGACTGGCTCGGTGACAATAGTCAACCTATTAAACGACAGTGACAAGGGCGAGATTCGATCGACTATTCACTTTGAGAGATATTGCGAATATTAGCATCTGTCGATCGATCCGCACGCTCGGACTGACATTTGATTGCTTGCTGGACAGTACTTGATGGTGCAAAACTTCCAGAAGTACCAGTACAGCACAAGTAGTTGCCAAGATCTCAGCGCAGGCGATTATTTTAATCTCCGATAATAAATGACTGGCTCGGTGACAATAATCAATCCCTTTTGTTGAATTCTGAGATATCGAGGTGTTAATGTATGCTTGATATTACCTCGAATCGCGATAAATTCTTCTCGATCGCTGGGTATTTGGCGATTGAATCTAGTGAAAGCAACATCGAAAATTTTCTCAGGCTTTTGAGATTTACCCAGACGATTGGTAGAGATATAATAACTCATCGGTCTAGTCCGACTGCCACAAATTTCTATATAAAAGCTCTTAGTTTTGGCGAGGACAAAGCCGTGGGAGAATTCTATGCAAGCGTTCTTCTCGTTCACTCGAAAGCGATTTTTAGCGATCTGGATGCGATTTGGTATAGACGTTGCTGATGGAAATTGAGACAATTTGGCATCAGCCGATTCGCTCGGCATCCCAGCTACAAAAGCTGTTAATAAAATCGAACCGATTGGAGAATGCTTGAAAATAAATCTTTCTAGTTTCCACATCATAAATTTGCTCGATTGTTAAGTTGGATAAATTTTCTAAACTTGGCACTTAAAATTCAGATTCGATCGATTATTTTTTATCGAAGCTGAAGTTTTGCTTGGGAGCAATTACGATAATACCATCAAACTATAATTCCCTCAAACTATTGTTTAGACTTTTCGGGTACTGGTTGGACAGGCTTTTCGGGTACTGCTTGGATAGATTTTTCTTGAGCTGTTTGTCCGCGATCGTCATAGATATAACCGCTCTTATTAATTACTCTCGTAGAAACCGAACGAACGATTAGTTCCAGCGGCTGGTCAGTCAGTTTTGATAACTTAGCTTCTAGGG
>JAJAZF010000491.1 GCA_026785875.1 Chamaesiphon sp.
CTAATACAGAACGGAAAGAAAAGCTAGACAGCTTATTAACCCTTAATTTTCAATCTTTTGCAAAAGTCCATATCTTAACCATTTAGAGTATACCTTCTTTTAGTACCGTTTCTAGCCGCACTGAGATGTCAGGTTTAGCAGAGCGGTTGAAATCGCAGTTTCAGGTTACTACTGTTGACTTTCCAGGTTTTGGGGATTCCGCTCGTCCCCGTTTAGATTATGCGCCGTCGCTCTATCGCCAGTTTTTGGCGGACTTTGTGCGGGATAATTACTCATCCTCAGTGAGGATAGTCGCGGCTGGACATGCCGCCGGATATGCCCTAAATCTTGCCGCTACAATGCCAAATATCGTGTCTAAGTTAGTTTTAGTCGCTCCGACTTGGCGGGGGCCATTGCCGACGATGGCGCGGGGACAGAAGCCGTGGTTGAAAGGGGCACGCGAACTAATTCGGACACCAATTCTGGGTCAATTTTTGTATCAACTCAATACTACGCCCAGCTTTCTCGAATTTATGTATCGGCGACATGTTTACAGCGATGCAAGTAAATTGACTCCCGATTTACTCGCTCGAAAACGGCAACTGACGCAACAGCCAGGAGCTAGATATGGCGCAGCCGCGTTTGTAACTGGGGGACTAGATCCTTATCTCGATCGATCCGCAGCCATCGCCGATCTTCAGTCCCTAAGTATACCCGTGCTGGTCGCCATCGGTGAAAACAGCCCACCCAAATCCAAAGCCGAAATGTTCGCCCTCGCAGCAGTTACTAATGTCATCAGTCACACTTTACCTGGAACACTAGGATTGCACGAAGAATATCCCGCCGAACTGTATGAGGTAATTTTACCCTTCCTCACATCTGTTTAAATAGTTGACAACTATCAACTATCAACTATCAACTATCAACTATTTAAGATTTTTCCCCTTCCAAATACGGCTTAAACTCTCCCGTAGGTGTCCATTGAATCGCCCCATCTCGACCAGTATAATAAACCCGAACGTTATTTTTTTCTAATAGTTTAATTGTTTCTGGATCGGGATTTGCTGTAGCGGCGATCGCTACTTTTGGACGTATTTTAGCGATCGCTCGTTCTGCTAATCTACCACCACTCCAATATAGAGTTTGAACTGGGGTAAGTTGTTCGATATCGATCGCTTGTTGCGATCGATCTGCGATATTGTCGCCGATAATTAGCCATTTTTGCTTGGATTCAGGGATTTCGATCTGGAAGATCGCTGGATTAGTTTCGATCGTGGTAATTTCTACTCGATCTAATTTCTGAACTTTACCAATTGGTAATGGCTCGAATTTAATTAGGCCATCTCTACTGTCACCACCAATACTATAAAAGCGATCGATCGGCATAGTCTGTGTCAAGGTTTGCCAACTGTTTGAGACAGGGATATCTCGATTGAAGTCGATGGCTCGATCGATCCGATTTATGGCTTGTTGTTGTAAAAATGGTAGCACTACAAACCTAGCAATGCTCTCATTTCCACTGTTAATTAAGATTGTATGTCCGCGATCTTGGATGACTAAGATTTGACTATCTTTACTAGCTAGCGCAGTAATTTGTAGTTCGGTTGTTTTCCAGATGGCTAGGGGAACAATCACCAACAAGACACCGATCGATGCTAGTATTTTCCAGTTCTTTTGCCATTTGGGAAAGATCCATACGCCCAATATGATGCCATAAAGGGCGAACAATTGCCATAGCGCAATCTGCCCGACGGCAAATGATGTACCTGGAAGATAATTAAATAAATTGACTATGCCAATTAAGATCTGAGTAGGTAAGTAGAGAATCCAGGAAACAGCACTACCCAAAATCGGGACGATCGATCCAATTAGTGCCCCAATCGTACCACCGATACTAATGATACTAATCAGTGGGCTAGTTAGAATATTTGCAGGTAAACTATAGAAGGGGAAAACTTTAAAAACATATAGTTGAATTGGTAATGTCCAGATCGATGCAGCCAGGGGAACGGTAACTAGATCGGCGATCGTTGGTGGTAGCCAATCTAACTTTTCCTGTAATGGCTCAACTGTTACAATCAATCCTAATGTCGCCAAAAAACTTAACTCAAATCCAATATCCCACACCCACAACGGATTGATGATTAATAATAACGTTCCGGCGATAAATAGCGAACTGAGCTGATTAATTTTGCGGTTGGATCGCAACCCGATTAATACTGCCATTCCCATCACTACCGATCGCACCACAGCGGGCTGGAAGCCAGTCAAACCTAGGAAAATCAGTAAAGCTACCGCGCCTAGATTCGACTGTGCTACCACCGACAATCGCTTGCGGGTGAGTGAGAGGATCGCATTGAGAATCAGCGAGACTTGAAATCCAGACGCAGCCAGCGCGTGAGCTAATCCAACGCGCACAAATCGATCGCGCAAATCAAACGGTAAATCTACCGCATCCGAGCCTAATACCATCGCCGTTACTAACGGCCCAACTGGCACATTTAACCACTTTACCTGCGCCGCTGCAATCCGCGCCCGCAACTTTCCCCAACTCCACTGCTGTGTCTGATTTTCATCCGGTACCCGCAACTGTACCCCGCGCATTCCGGCAAATCCACCCGATTGACTCAAATAATCCCGAAAACTGAACCCCCCAGGATTAGCATTAGGTTGGGGTAGGTACAAAGTTCCAGTAATTGACACCTCTACGCCTGGTTGCAAGCCCGTACCGCTCTGTAAAGGCACCGTTACATACAGCCGACCATTGACGGTTCTACTCACGTCTGCGGGGCGCAAATCATTGCCCTGAATTTCATTTAGTTGAGTAGCATTGAGCCAAAATTGACTATTCTGGTTGCGGGTGATATGGGGATAGCTATCGACAATGCCTTGGACGATCGTAAATTGGGAAGTACCACGTTCGGCAGTAGCGGGAATATATTTACTAATATCGTTGGCTGCAAGTTTGGGGATTCGCAATTCTAGATAGAAACTAGCACATCCGGCGATGGCGATCGCTACTAACAAAAGTTGCCAATTTGGACTCTTTTTCCAAATTTTCGGCAGGAGCAAGATGACTGGAATCGCTGCGACAAGCATGCCCCATCTCACCCACGGATTAAAGGTAACGAGTAAGCCAATGACATAAGCCAGACAAAGAAGGATATGAGCTTGGGTATTCTTCATCAGGCGGCGGGCGGTTGTGATTAATTGAGCGGTCGTTATTGGCTTAGTATCTGGAGATACGTGTCAAACCACCCAAATAATCATACAGAACTATGCTCAAAACAGCATAGTTCTGCTAGTGTCTGATGTATTAAACCGTCAATGGGTAAAGAGGGACTCGAACCCCCGACCGACTACTTAGAAGGTAGTTGCTCTATCCAACTGAGCTATTTACCCTTACTAGCCCTATATCCTAACATACTTTGATGGCATTATAGTTATGTCAAGTGCCAAACCTATGAAAAGATTGTCCTAGGTGCGATCGAGGCAGTCAGGGAGATCGGCAATATTACTCTAGGTAAAATCGGGATGTTCGGTATTAAATAATAATAGCTATATTATCGTTCACGAATGGGAACAGCCTCATCGGATATGTCAATCATCGCTTCACAATCAGTAGACATTGAGATATCCACCCTCACTGACGATCGCCACTCCAGACTGAGGCTCAACGATCGAGGACATATATACAACCTACTTCAAGCTTTTGCTAGTTCTAAACTCGATCGCGCACAACAACAATTGCAGCAACTAATCGAACTAAAAGATCGGGCTGTCAGCAGTTCCAACCCAAATCGATATTTATTAGTTCGGGAAGTTGACTATTATTCATTGTGGGAACTGGAGATATCGATCGCTCCAGCGAGTCTAAACGATCGAATTGATGATGAGCGCGATCCGATCCTGGAATTGCAACAAGCTAGTATTTGGCTATTTCAGGAACTCTGGTTACAGTGGCAGGATTTATTAGGAGCCAGACAATTACAAGTATTTACCAAAGATTTACTCGCCGTAACTCCACAGCTCCAATCTGGGGTAGATCTCGATCGATTACTGGCTCTCGATCCGCTCACTCCAGTTAAATTAGGCTCTTGGTCAGAATTAGACTTCATCACATTCGATCGTCAACTCTACCAGCTTGCTCAGAAAAAAATGGGTCGCCAATTTGGAACTCAATTAACGCTCGATATTATTCAATCCATGCCAGATTCACTGCAACTAACCTTATCTGAAGTTTTAGGTATTTGATTATTTGTTAGTAATTAGATCTTGAATCTGCTACCCCACCTCTATTTCCTATTCATGACTAAATCATCACTAGAAAAATTAGATCCACAAACTTGGCTGACTGGGGAATATGTAATTTACTGGGGATTAATTTGGGCGGCGATTTCCTCGATCCTTTATCTAAACTATAGTGTCGTCGATCCGCAGACAACTCGCCCTGGATGGTTTATTTTAACTACGACTGGATTAGAAGAAGTTGGGCTACTCATCTCTGGTTGCTTGTGTCTGCGAAACTGGCGAAGTGCATATATTTCTGGCGGTACGGTATGGCTGTTATTCGCGATCGCGATTTTTGCCTTTTTCGGCGGAAATATGTGGTTTTGTCTCTGGGAAATGCTGTGGGGATTAGATCCAGCCGCTTCTGCTGGAAATCTGTTTTTTGTGTTATTTTACTTGATTCTCATCGCTGGAATGAGACTGGCAATTCTCGATCGAGATGTCCAATTGGCGCGTCAGCAATGGGTGGTAGTCGCTGGTGTGGTTGCTATCGGTCTGACGATGGGTTGCTGGCTGACGACGCTCTCAGCTAGAGCTGTAACAGTACCACCGCAGATTGAACCGATGACGATCGCCCAAGCTGGATCTAGTCGCCAGACAATGGGGATTAGCGCGCCGACAATCCCCCGTCACAGCAAGATCGCCTCATCAAAGCTGCCCCCTGACTGGGTACTAGCGATCGATCGATCGATGCAGCCACTCATAAGCACATTTAATTCATTCTATGTGCTCTGCGATTTAGTCCTGCTGACTTTTGCCGCAATTCTATTTTTAGGGTTCTGGGGCGGTCAATTGGGATTACCCTGGCGGATGACCGCTCAAGCGGTATTATGTTTCTATATCGCCGACACCTGGTTCGCTTATGCCAATAATCAAGTGCAAGGATATGAAAGTGGTTCTATTATGGAAGTGTTCTGGATTTTTGGGATTGTGCAGTTTGGTGTTGCCGCTGCGCTAGAATTTGATAACTCCATTCGTGCTCGCCGTCTAGCTCGCCGACGAACTGCTATTAAGTAAACATGAGTTCTAAAAAAATTACCGATGCAGATAAGTTGGAGATCGCCCGTCTCTACCGTCTGGCTGGAGATACCACCGCATCTCTAGCTAGTCGTTTTGGAGTCAGCAATTCCACCATTAGTCGTCTCCTCAAAACTAATATTCCCGAAGCTGAATATGAGGTTCTAATCCAGCAAAAACGTGGATCTAAAGTCGGAATCGAAGCGGAATCAACGACAGACGAGCAGATTGTGATGCCAATGGTCATCCCACCAGAACTAGTGGTTGAGAATAATCCGAGTCAACCCGACTCAGTTATTCCCAATCGCGCTCCGGCTCCATTAACCTCGACATTGCCAGAGTCACGCGATCTTGTCCCATTACCAGCCAGCAACACCGAGGAAGACAGCAACACCAATCGTCGGGTGCGTCGTCGCTCTTCAGCACCGTTGGCGGCGGCTAGCGATGAGCCAGCCGAATCGAACCAGTCGGTGACTACAATAGAGCCGATACCTGTAGTCGTCGAGATTTTTGTAGAACCTATACCTGTAGTTGAGATGGCTGTAGTGGCTATTTCCGATCCACCGATCGAGAGTAATACAGATATTTATACAACAGATCCATCGCCAAAAATTCCTGTTCAACCTCCAATCCCGCGTACACCAGCATTGAGAGAAATACTTTCCGATTCAAAAGATCGCTATTCTAACCCACCACCAGCACCAGCACCACTGGCAGAAATTTCGACAGATGAGCTTGAAGAAGATTCAGACTCAGATTCAGAAGATGTCAATGCTCTAGCTGCAATGTTTGGTGAAGAGATTGCCGATGGGGATGATGATGATGAATTTGCGGAAGAGGATTGGGATGAAGAACCTACATCGGCTGATGAGCAAGTAGATCGAAACCAATTTTTGACGGAAGATCGGTTGAATGTCCAAGTCACGCCGCTTTCCAAAGCTACTCTACCGCGTACTTGCTATATTGTGGTCGATAAGTTTGCTGAGTTAATCGTTCGTCCACTCAAAGATTTTGCCGATCTCGGACAAATCTCTGGCGAAGAGATTCAGCAACGCACTCTACCAGTTTTTGACAATCATCGAGTGGCAAAAAGATTCTCCAATCAACGCACTCAAAGAGTGATTAAGGTGCCAGATAGTCGAGTTTTCTATAAGACTACTCAACAATTGCGATTAAAAGGAATTACTTGTTTATTGGTTGATGGTAATATCTATTCACTTAATTAACGTCAGTTTCTCGGTTCGGAGCGGCTCGCGCTCCTCTCTCGCCTTTGTGACAAAGGCGAGTTGGCTTTGCCGTAAGCGCAAAGCGCAGGCTACGCCAACGCGCAGCGTCTCGCAGAGAGGGTTTAGCGGCGTTTTTATTCGGGGGTTCCCCCCGAATAAGAAAACGACAAGACAGCGATCGAGACAAGACAGCGAATCAAGACAGTTGACAGGAGAAACTCACGTTAATTCAAGGCTGGTAAACTAGTCAGTCCAATCACAAGATTGGGATTATCCTGTTTGAGTTGGGCTTCAAATCCATAGCAAGCATCACTATTTGTTTGAGCCAACGAACTCTTAGCTTGACAGCGTTCAGAGAGAATTTGAGCGATGGTAGATAGCAATAATCCATCATGTTTTTGGTATGCAGATTCAAATAACTTAATCGACTCTCGCAGATCGTTATCATTACGTTGTTCTCGCCCACGAATGCCCAGTAGTTGTGCCTTATAGTAAGTGAATTCAGGATTTTGAGGTGCGATTTTTCGGGCAGCATCAATGGCATTATTTGCTTTATCGTACTCCTTCAAGTCACGATGACCGATATACATCCCTCGTAAAGCTAGATATCGAGGTTGGGCATTTTTTAATTGCTCGATCGCTTGATTGGTATCAGCAAATGGTACATTGACGGCTAGGAGCAGATCCATATAGCCCTTAATTAGATTTAATTCTGAATTGTTAGGATCGAGCTTTTTGGCTTTATCCATGTACTCAAATACCATCTGGAGCTTGCTCAAAGCACCCAGCGCACCACCATTAGCCTTCTTCATTTCATAAGCACCGAGAATTGCCAAACCCACACCCTGATACAAATTACCGCGCAACGGGTTGGTTTTCATCAATCGCTCGGCAGCTTTAGTAGTTTTATCGCCATATACTTTCACTTTCTCAAAATCCCCAGCACTAAAGGGATACAGAGTACTCATAGCATACGTGAGTGGTTCATTTGGCTCGGTTTTGAGTGCTAAGTCCAGATACTGTTTAGCCTTTGCATAGTTACCATCCCGAAACATTGCTTCCTTGGCTCGCTCGACATTAGACCCCTGTCTTGGCTTACTCCCCGCTGCGGGGAACACCATATTGCTGTTAGGTTTTACTAGTTTGGGTGCGGGTTTTGCACCAGCTACCACTGGGGTAATAGTTGGGTTAAACTGGCTAATCGGTGCAACGATCGCTGATTGAGTTAGAGCAACACCAGTAGCCAAGGCGAGTAGAGTTCGGACAGAAAAATTAAATTTCATGAATTAGTAGCTAGTCACTATTAGATCTCAAGGGTGGTTTTTAAAAATGCCGAGAATAGTATAAGTTAATTACATCTATCAAACCCTTCCCAGTGACCGATCGATCGCCGTATACTAGATTGTCTGGACGTGAGCGTCGATCGAATGTTCCGATTGGCTCTCAGCCGATCTTTGGTGTAGCCACTACCGGAATTGCCACTAATACTCTTTCGCTCATCCCTCATCCCTCTTGCCTAGATCGATGCTCAAACTCAAACATCTGTCCTACCATCCACCAGCAAGCGATCGACCGATCCTCAAGGATCTTAACTTAGAACTACCGCCCCAGCAATTGGGATTGATTATCGGTGCGAGTGGTTCGGGTAAAAGTACCTTGCTCGAAATTTTAGCAGGATTGGCAAATGGTACTAGTGGGAGTGTCTCTTGGCGCGATCGCGTGTTAGACTCCGATCTGCGCCAACAATTGGGTGGAATAGTATTTCAGTTTCCCGAACGGCATTTTTGCACCAATTCTATTCTAGAAGAATTGCGGCTGGGACATCCCGAATTAGGCACAGAAAGGGTAGAACAAGCTCTTACCTCCGTAGGTTTAGCCGATCTGTCTTTACAGGTATCCCCTCACGCCCTCAGCGGCGGACAGCAGCGACGATTAGCCCTCGCAGTGCAATTAATCAGACAACCGTCTTTACTGCTGTTGGATGAGCCGACAGCGGGATTAGATTGGTCGATGCGACAGCAGTTAGTCAATCTGCTTGCCCAACTGAAACAGGAATGGACGTTATTAGTTGTTACTCATGATGCCGGAGATCTACTCGCAATTGCCGATAAATGTTGGCAGATCGATCGAGGGATATTAACTGAATCTAGGATCGATCTGTTAACAGTTGACAGTTGACAGTTGACAGTTGACAGCGATTCGCGCTCCTCGGGTTCCTCGAGGGTTTGCGGATGCGCGCTCGTCGGGTTCCCCGACGGTTTAGCGCACCAAGCAGCGAATCAAGAGAGCGAAGTTTTTAGGCAGAGGATTTAAGCCTCTGCCTAAAAACAATCCACCTAAAGGTGTTTGCTCTAAATCCCCTGCGCTTTGGTTAGCATTGCCGAAATATTTTTTTAATCTAAATTACACAACATGGATTCATCATCAATCTCTAGCCCAAACTGTTTGCCAAATATGGATAAGATGTGGCAAGAAACAATTGATTGGTGTCCTACCGAACAGCAGCAATCGCAGTTACAATCTTTGTACTCAGAAGTAGTTAGTGCTAACCGACAATTAAATCTTACTAGAATCACCGCACCTGAAGAATTCTGGGAAAAACATTTGTGGGATTCCCTCCGAGGTGTTGGTGAATTAATTAATAATCCGCTGGAGCTGAAGGTAATAGATCTTGGCACTGGTGCAGGTTTCCCTGGCTTACCACTAGCGATCGCCAGAACTGATTGGCAGATGACTCTAGTTGACTCTACTGCAAAAAAAGTCGGATTTATCGAATATATCGCCCCAGAACTTGGCTTAACTAATACTCATCCCTTAGTTAGTCGGATCGAAGCTTTAGGACAAGAAAGGCAGCACCGCCATCAATACGATCTCGCACTAATTCGAGCGGTTTCATCAGCAAATGTTTGTGCTGAATATACCCTACCTTTAGTAAAAGTAGGCGGTACGGCAATTCTCTATCGTGGCAATTGGACAGACGAGGAAGCTACTAGTTTAGAACTTGCAGTAGCAAAACTAGGGGGTGAGATTAGTAAGATCGATCGATTTACAACTCCCATCAGTGATAGTATCCGCCACTGTATTTGGCTACACAAAACTACCGATACACATCCCTACTATCCTCGCGCTGTCGGTATTCCCACTCTAAAACCACTCTAGCATTGCACTGCAAATAAACTATAAACTAGTACTAGCTAGCAACTAAATACCATTCTTAATTAGTTCCTTAAATAGATTTTCTTTCACCATAGATTGCCGTACAACTTCCAGCAAAAGGTCTTGCACCGTTGGTAAGTCCAGATGCTCGACCTGTTGTTGATAAACTCTTAAACTGAATTCTTGCTCAAAGCTAAGTCCGGTGGAAATATTCATAGTTAACAATTAGATATAGTTTTTTATACTAGGAGTTGAGGATGAATTAGCTCGTATCCTGCTGCTTTGATCTTCTGATTACTGACCTGTAAGCTCTTGCGCTGAACACTCAATTTGGAGGCATCCCAATACACTGGTGGCAAGTCATAGTAGGAACAGACACGTTTGACTTGTTCTTTGATTGTAAGCTGGCTGTCATCGACTAGATTATAAATTCCATTCAACTCGTTTAACCGAGCAAATTCGATCGCGCCGATGATATCATCGCGGTGAATCCAGTTGATAAAGCGATCCCCTTTTCCTGGCATCGTC